>NZ_JBEXCW010000132.1:0-15992 GCF_040605435.1 Streptomyces sp. NPDC005574 | reverse complement strand
CCACGCGGGCGCCCTGCCGCCGGGCGTGCCGCGAGGGGCCGGCCGTCGCCCGCGCCACCGTCGTGGCTGGTCGCGCAGTTCCCCGCGCCCCTGCAAGGCGCCGCGCCGTCGTGGCTGGTCGCGCAGTTCCCCGCGCCCCTTCGCGGCGCGGGGGTCAGCCCGGCCAGACGATCGACTGGATCTCGCTGTACGCGTGCAGGGCGTAGACGCCTACGTCTCGGCCGACGCCGCTTTTTTTGAAGCCGCCGAACGGGGCCTCCATGTTGCGGGCGACCGTGTTGATGCCGACGCCGCCGGCCCGCAGGCGGCGGGCCACGCGGAAGGCTCGGGACACGTCGCCGGACCAGACGTAGTCGATCAGGCCGTAGTCGCTGTCGTTGGCGAGGGCGATGCCCTCCTCCTCCTCGTCGAAGGGGACCACGACCACCACCGGGCCGAAGATCTCCTCCCGGGTCACCCGCATGTCGTTCGTGCAGTCCGCGAGGACGGTGGGTGAGACGTAGAAACCCCGGTCGAGAGGCGGGCGTTCGCCGCCGTACACCACCGACGCGCCCTCCTTGCGGCCCAGTTCGACGTACGACTCGACGCGGTCCCGGTGCGGGGCCGAGATCACCGGCCCGACGACGGTGTCCCGCTCCCGCGGGTCGCCCACCTTCAAGCGGGCGGCGTATGCCGCGAGTTGGGCGACCAGCTCGTCGTAGACACCCCGCTGCGCCAGTACGCGCGTCGGCGCGGTGCAGATCTGTCCGCTGTAGAAGGAGAACGTCGAGCCGACACCGGCCACCGCCGAGCGAAGGTCCGCGTCGTCGAAGACCACGGCAGCGCCCTTGCCGCCCAGTTCCATCAGCTGCCGCTTCATGCCCCGCCCGCAGACCTCGGCGATGCGCCGGCCGACCGCGGTCGAGCCCGTGAAGCTCACCATGTCCACGTCGTCGCAGTCCACGGCCGCCTCGCCGACCTCCACCGACCGGCCGGAGACGACGTTCACGACACCGGGCGGCGCCCCGGCCGCCTCCAGCGCCTCCGCCATGCGGTAGACGGACAGCGGGTCCTGCGGGGCCGGCTTCACCACGACGGTGTTGCCCATGGCGAGCGCCGGGGCGACCTTGCCGGCCGCGTTCGCCCACGGGTTGTTGTAGGAGGTGATGCAGGTGACGACCCCGACGGGCTGCCGTACCGCCAGCGCGCCGGTCACCCCCGCACGGCCGAGCGGACCGGCCTCGGTGACCTGCGGGGTGATCGCCCACTCGGCGGGCTCCACGCGCGCGTACCGCTCGAAACGGGCGGCCGCCACCCCCACCTGCATCGCCCGGGCCGTCCCGGTCGTCGCTCCGGTCTCCGCCCGGGCCAGTTCGGCGAGGGGCACCAGCCGCTCGCGGATGATGTCCGCCGCCCTGGCGAGGATCGCCGCCCGTTCCCCGGCGGACGTGCGCGACCAGGGGCCGAACGCCTCGCGGGCCGCCGCGCAGGCCGCGTGCACCTGGTCCCGGGATGCCTCCGGCGCCCGGCCGACGGTCTCCTCGGTCGCCGGGTCGACGACCTCGTAGTGACCGCCGTCCGGATCGACCCATGAACCCCCGAGGAACAGTCGCCCGGCGTCGGCCACCCGGTCGCCGTCCGACGGCCGCCGCTCACGGGTCACCTGGTCGCCACCGTCCCCGTGTCCCGGCCCGAGCGCAGGACCCGGCCCGGTACGGCGCCCGTCACGACGTCGTCGCGGATCGCCTCGACGCCGTTGACCCATACGGCCCGTATCCCGATCGCCCTGGAGTCCAGCCGGGGGCTGTCGCCCGGCAGGTCGTGCACCAGGGTGGCCGCGCCCGCGCTGATCCGCTGCGGGTCGAAGAGGACCAGGTCGGCATGGAAGCCCTCCCGCAGCCGGCCGCGTTCGCGCAGGCCGAACAGCTGTGCCGGGTCGTCCGTCAGCATCTTCACGGCCTGCTCCAGGCCGACCAGCCTGCGGCCGCGCAGGCAGTCGCCGAGGAACCGGGTGGTGTACGGGGCGCCGCACATGCGGTCCAGGTGGGCGCCCGCGTCGGAGCCGCCGAGCAGGACGTCCTCGTGGTTCCAGGTCTCGGCGCGCAGCGCCCAGGACGCGGGGTCGTTGTCGGTCGGCATGGGCCACAGGACCGTACGCAGGTCGTCGGCGGCGCAGATCTCGACCAGGCAGTGGAAGGGGTCGAGGCCGCGTTCGGCGGCGATGTCCTTGACCACGCGCCCGGACAGGCCCTCGTTGGCCTCGCTGTAGGTGTCGCCGATGACGTACCGGCCGAAGTTCGCCAGCCGCCGGAAGACGCCCGCCTCCCTGGAGTTGGCGCGCTCCAGCATCCCGGCGCGTACGTCCGCGTCCCGCAGCCGTGCGATCCGCTCCGGGACGGGCAGGCCGAGGATCGGGCCCCAGCCGGGGATCAGGTTCAGGGCGCAGAACGTGCCGAGGGACATGTTCATCGGCGTGAGGATCGGCATGGTGAGCGCCACCACCCGGCCGCCCGCCTTCCGGGCCTGTTCGCTCGCCAGCAGCTGCCGGGGCACGCGTTCGGGGACGGAGGCGTCGATGGTGAGGACGTTCCAGTTCAGGGGGCGTCCGGCGACCGCGCTCATCTCCACGAGCAGGTCGATCTCCGCGTCGCTGAACTGGTCGAGGCAGCCGGCGACGATCGCCTCGATCTGGGTGCCCTCGTGTTCCCCGACGGCCTTGGCCAGGGCGAGCAGTTCCGCCGGCCGGGCGTGCCGGGAGGCGACCGGGCTGCCGTCGCCGTCGGAGTGGGTGGAGGACTGGGTGGTGGACAGGCCCCAGGCGCCGGCGTCCATCGCCTCGTGGAACAGCCGCAGCATGGCCGCCAGTTGGTCCTCGCTCGGCTGGCCGCCGATCGCGTCGGGGCCCATGACGTACCGGCGCAGCGCGCAGTGGCCGACCATGAAGCCCGCGTTGACGGCGATCCGTCCCTCCAGCGCGTCGAGGTACTCGCCGAAGCCGTGCCAGGTCCAGGGCGCGCCCTCCTCCAGGGCGACCAGGGACATGCCCTCCACCCTGGCGAGCATGCGGCGGGTGTAGTCGGCGTCCTCGGGGCGGTCCGGGTGGAGCGGTGCGAGGGTGAAACCGCAGTTGCCGGCGGCGACCGTGGTCACCCCGTGGTTCAGGGACGGGGTGGCGTAGGGGTCCCAGAACAGCTGCGCGTCGTAGTGGGTGTGCGGGTCGACGAAGCCGGGGGCGAGGACGAGCCCGGTGGCGTCCTCGGTCGAGCGGGACTCCTCGGTGACCGTGCCGATCACGGCGATACGGCCGTCCCGGATCCCCACGTCCGCCGGGTACGCGGGGCCGCCGGTCCCGTCGACGACGGTCGCCCCCTTGATGACGTGATCGAGCATGACGCCTGCCTCCTCGGTTCCGGTGCGATCCGCGCCCGAAAGGGGCGCGGGGAACTGCGCGACCGGCCACGGACGGCCCGCACCCCGCGAGGGCGGCCGGACCGGCCGCCCTTCCGCGAGAACGGACACCCGGCCCGCACCCGCCTCCGCGAGGGCGGACACCCGCCCCGCACCCCCGCGACGGCGGTCAGACCGCCTGCCGGAACCGCGTCGTCCGGTGGACGGGATCCGTGTCGATCTTCGGGATGACGTGCTCCCCGATCAGCCGGATGGTCTGCAGCGTCTCCTCCTTGGGCACCCCGACCGGCAGCCCGAAGCTGAGCTGGTCGGCCCCGGCCTGCTCCCACCGCTTGCACTGGGTGAGGACCTCGTCGGGGTCGCCGCAGATCAGCAGTTCCTCCTCGATGAGGAGCTCGACGAACTCGGGGGTGTACTCGGGGAGGGTCTCCGGCCACACCGGGAAGCCCTCGGGGCGCGGGAAGGTGTCGTGGTAGCGGAAGACGAGGGAGGGCAGGTAGTGCAGCCCGCCGCCGACCGCGATCCGGATCGCCTCGTCGTGCGTGGGGGCGCAGATCGCGGTCGTCGTCACCATCACGTTGTCGTTGACGAAGTCCCCGATCGGCTCGGCGTTCACGACCGCCGTCTTGTACTGCTCCAGCACCCACTCCATGTCGGAGACCTTCTGGATGCTGAAGCCGAGGACCCCGAGGCCCTTGCGGGCGGCCATGGCGTACGAGGGCGGCGACCCGGCGGCGTACCACATCGCGGGGTGCGACTTCCCGTACGGCTTGGGCAGGATCTTGCGCGGCGGGAGCTGCCAGTGCTTGCCCTGGAAGCCGGCGTACTCGTCCTGGAGCCACATCTTGGGGAACTCGGCGATGGTCTCCTCCCAGATCTCCTTCGTGAAGTTCATGTCGGTGATGCCGGGGAGGAACCCGAGGATCTCGTGCGAGCCGGCGCCGCGCCCGCTGCCGAACTCGAAGCGGTTCTCGGTGAGATGGTCGAGCATGGCGACCTTCTCGGCGACCTTGACCGGGTGGTTGACCTGGGCGAGCGGGTTGAAGATGCCCGAGCCGAGGTGGATGCGGTCGGTGGCGTGGGCGAGGTAGCCGAGGAAGACGTCGTTGGCGGAGAGGTGCGAGTACTCCTCCAGGAAGTGGTGTTCGGACGCCCAGGCGTACTTGAAGCCGGACCTGTCCGCCTGGATGACGTACTCGGTCTCCTCCATCAGCGCCTTGTGCTCGGCGAGCGGATCGGTCTCGGCCCGCTTGCCCACGTATCCCTGTACAAAGAGCCCGAATTCCAAGGAGGTTCACCGTCCCCAGTCTGTTTCCGGTGTACAGCTGATCTGACGGATCGTCAGATCGGTGTCTGCGCCGACTGTGGCACCGCACCCATGGACCGTCAAGAGCTGACGGGCAGTCAGATGACGCTGACCCCAGCCAGCCAGCCGCCGTCGATCACGAAGGGCTGACCGGTGATGTAGGAGGAGTCCTCGCAGCTGAGGAAGAGCGCGAGCCGGGCCACCTCCTGCGGCCGGCCGATCCGGCCCAGCGGCACCAGCCCGCGGTACAGCTCGTCGAGCGCCCGCGCCGTCTCCCCGGGGTCCGCCGCGGGGTCGAGCCGGGACGGGTTGGACATGGGGGTGTCGATCGCGCCGGGGCACATCGCGTTGACCCGGATGTGCCGTCCGGCCAGCTCCAGGGCGGCGACCCGGGTGAGGCCGAGGATGGCGTGCTTGGTCGCCGCGTAGGCCCCCACCGCCGCCATGCCGGTCACCGCCGTGTAGGAGGCGGTGTTGACGATGGTGCCCCCGCCGGCGGCGGCGATGTGCGGGGCGACGGTCTTGATCCCGAGGAAGCAGCCGACCTGGTTCACCTGCACGACCTGCATGAACTCCTCGACCGGGGTGTCGAGCAGGGCGTTGAACCGCAGGATGCCCGCGTTGTTGACCAGCCCGTCGATCTTCCCGTACGCCTCCTTCGTGGCGGCCACCGCGGCCGTCCAGTCCGCCTCCCGGCTGACGTCGAGATGGACATAGCGTGCGTCCAGTTCCTTGGCCAGCTCCTCTCCCTGGTCGTCGAGCACGTCCGCGACGACGACCCGGGCGCCCTCCTCCCGGAACAGGCGCGCCTCCTGTTCGCCCTGCCCGCGTGCCCCGCCGGTGACGATGACGACCCGTCCGTCCAGCTTGTCCATCCGGTCTCTCCCTACAGGTGTGGAGCCACGTCGGCGCCGAACGACGCCATCTGGTCGAGGAGTTCGCCGCGGCTGCGGCTGCGGAAGCGGACCTGGACCTGGTCCACGCCCATCGCGCGGTAGGCGCGCAGGGACTCGGCGAGTTCCTGGGGGGCGCCGGTGAGGGTGCGGCGGCCGACGTCCCAGCCGGGAGCGCCGACGTACAGGGGTTCGGTGATCGCGCCGACGGTGAACGGCCCCTCGACGCCGGCGTCGGCCCGCAGTCGGGTGAGGGTGGCGATCTGTCCTGGCAGCCGGTCGCGCGGGTCGCCCTGCGGCAGCCAGCCGTCGCCCTTGAGCGCGGCCCGCCGGACCGCCGCGGGTGAGGAGCCGCCGACCCAGAGCGGGACGCGCGGCTGCGCGGGTCTCGGCCGCTGGCCCAGGCCCTCGAAGTCGTGGAACTTGCCGTGGTGTTCGGGGAACTCCTCGGGGCCGAGGGCGGCGCGCAGCGCGTCGACGGTCTCGTCCAGGACGGGTCCGCGGCGCTCGAAGTCCGCGCCGAGCACGTCGAACTCCTCCCGTACGTGTCCGGCTCCGACACCCAGGACGAGCCGGCCGCCGGACAGGTGGTCGAGGGTGGCGTACTGCTTGGCGGTGAGCAGCGGGTGGCGCAGGCCCACGACGGCGACATGGCTGAGCAGCCGGACGCGTTCGGTGACCGCGGCCAGGTGGGCGAGGGTGGCGACGGGGTCGTACCAGACGGTGCTCATCGCGGGCGCCAGCCGCCGCGGTATCGCCACGTGGTCGCAGCTCGCGATGTAGTCGAAGCCGGCCCGGTCGGCGGCGCGGGCGATCTCCACCAGGTCGGCGGGTCCGGCGCCGGCCTCCCAGGGTTCGGCGTACATCGTGCTCTGCGACTGCACGGGCAGCTGCATGCCGTACCGCACAGGGGAGTTCACCGGGTACCGCCCGGCCACAGTCCGTCCGCCGTGAGACCCAGCAGGCCGATCGCGTTGCCCCGGACGATCCGCTCGACGACGCCTGCGTCCAGGTGGCCCATCTGCGCCTCGCCGACCTCGCGGGACTTGGGCCAGGTGGAGTCGGAGTGGGGGTAGTCCGTCTCGTAGAGGACGTTGCCGACACCGATGGCGTCGAGGTTGCGCAGCCCGAAGGCGTCGTCGAAGAAGCAGCCGTAGACGTGCTCGGCGAACAGTTCGGACGGCGGGCGGTGGACCTTGTCGGCGACCCCGCCCCAGCCGCGGTTCTCCTCCCAGACGACGTCGGCGCGTTCCAGGATGTAGGGGATCCAGCCGATCTGCCCCTCGGCGTACATGACCTTCAGGCCGGGGAAGCGCTCGAACTTGCCGCTCATCAGCCAGTCGACCATCGAGAAGCAGCAGTTGGCGAAGGTGATGGTGGAGCCGACGGCGGGCGGGGCGTCGGCGGAGGTGGACGGCATCCGGCTGGAGGAGCCGATGTGCATGGCGACGACCGTGCCGGTCTCGGCGCAGGCGGCGAGGAAGGGGTCCCAGTCGTCGGTGTGCACGGACGGCAGCCCCAGGTGCGGGGGTATCTCCGAGAAGGCGACGGCGCGCACCCCGCGGGCCGCGTTGCGCCTGACCTCCCGGGCGGCGAGTTCGGCGTCCCAGAGGGGGACGAGGGTGAGCGGGACGAGACGGCCCTGTGCGTCCGGGCCGCACCACTCCTCCACCATCCAGTCGTTGTAGGCCCGCACGCACAGGATCGCGAGTTCGCGGTCCTTCGCCTCGGTGAACGTCTGGCCGCAGAAGCGCGGGAAGGTCGGGAAGCACAGGGCGGACTGCACGTGGTTGACGTCCATGTCGGCGAGCCGCTCGGGGACGTCGTGGGAGCCGGGGCGCATCCGCTCGTAGGTGATGATCTCCAGCTTGATCTCGTCCCTGCTGTAGCCGACGGCGGTGTCCAGGCGGGTGAGGGGGCGGTGCAGGTCCTCGTAGACCCACCAGTCGCCCACCGGCCCGTCGTCGCCCGGCCGGCCCATGACGGGCTTGAACCGGCCGCCGAGGAAGGTCATTTCCTTCAGCGGGGCCCGGACGATGCGCGGGCCGGTGTCGAGGTACTTCTTCGGGAGGCGGTCCTGCCACACGTTCGGTGGTTCGACGGTGTGGTCGTCGACCGAGATGATCAGCGGAAAGGCGCCGCCCCGGGTGTCGTGGGTGTCCATGGCACCTCACGGTAGCGCTGATCTGACGACCCGTCAGCTGTGCGGACGGCGCCCGCTCCGGTGCTTCCTGCCCGCAACTGTGCGGAGATCCTGTGTGGGGTCTGTGCACCCCCGTGCGCCTGCCTGTGATCGCCGTCTCCCACGGCTGACGCATCTGCCATGAACAAGGCAAACTGGCCTCGTTGCTCACTGTTTCTAGGGGGACGGCGATGGACGTACCGCAGGCACCCGGGGCGCCGCAGGTGCCCGAGGTACCGCGTGTACCGGAGCAGAGGCGTCCCGACTCCGCCACGGAGTCGGCGGTGCTGCGCTTCGGCGTGCTCGGTCCGGTGCGGGCCTGGCGGGGCGGGGACCAGCTCAACACCGGCTCCCCCCAGCAACGCGCGCTGCTCGCCGCGCTCCTGCTCCGCGAGGGCCGCACCGCGACCGCGGCCGAGCTGATCGACGCCCTGTGGGGCGAGGAGCCCCCGCCGCAGGCACTGGCCGCGCTGCGCACCTACGCCTCCCGGCTGCGCAAGGTCCTCGACCCCGGACTCCTGGTGAGCGAGTCGGGCGGCTACGCGCTGCGGGGCCTGCGCGAGGGCGCGCTGGACCTGGCCGTGGTGCAGGAGCTGGCCGCCGAGGCGGAGAAGTCCCGCGCCGCCGGCGACCTGTGCCAGGCCCGGGACGTCCTCGGCCGGGCCCTCGGGCTGTGGGACGGGGAGGCGCTCGCGGGCGTGCCGGGGCGCTACGCCGAGACGCAGCGGGTCCGGCTGGAGGAGTGGCGGCTGCAACTCCTGGAAACGCGGCTGGACATGGACCTGGAGCAGGGCTGCCACGCGGAGGCGGTGTCCGAGCTGACCGCGCTGACCGCCGCCCACCCGCTGCGGGAGCGCCTGCGTGAGCTGCTGATGCTGGCGCTGTACCGCAGCGGCCGGCAGGCGGAGGCGCTCGCCGTGTACGCGGACACCCGGCGCCTGCTGGCCGACGAGCTGGGCGTGGACCCGCGCCCCGGCCTGCGCGAACTGCAGCAGCGCATCCTGCGGGCCGACCCCGCGCTGGCCGAGCCCCCCTCCGCCCCGCGGCCGGAGCCGGCCGCGGCGCCGGTCCGCCCGGCCCAACTCCCCGCGACCGTACCCGACTTCACGGGGCGGTCCGCGTTCGTCAGCGAACTGGGCGAGGTGCTGGCGTCGGCGGAGGGCCGGGTGATGGCCGTCTCGGCACTGGCGGGCATCGGCGGCGTCGGCAAGACCACCCTCGCCGTGCACGTGGCGCACCAGGCGCGCGGCGCGTTCCCCGACGGCCAGCTGTACGTCGACCTCCAGGGCGCCGGATCGCGCGCCGCGGAACCGGAGACCGTGCTCGGCTCCTTCCTGCGGGCCCTGGGTACACCGGACGCGTCGATCCCGGACTCTCTGGAGGAGCGGGCGGCCCTGTACCGCTCGGTCCTCGACGGCCGCCGCGTCCTGGTCCTGCTGGACAACGCCCGGGACGCGGCGCAGGTACGGCCGCTGCTGCCGGGCACCGAGGGCTGCGCGGCGCTGGTCACGTCCCGGGTGCGGATGGTGGACCTGGCCGGCGCGCACCTGGTCGACCTGGACGTGATGTCGCCCGACGAGGCGCTGTCCCTGTTCACGAAGATCGTGGGCCGCGAGCGGGTCGCCTCGGAGCGCGAGGCGGCCCTGGACGTGGTGGCCGCCTGCGGTTTCCTGCCCCTCGCGATCCGCATCGCGGCCTCCCGCCTCGCGGCCCGCCGCACTTGGACGGTGTCCGTGCTGGCCGCGAAACTGGCGGACGAGCGGCGCCGGCTCGACGAACTCCAGGCCGGCGACCTCGCGGTCAAGGCCACCTTCGAGCTGGGCTACGGCCAGCTGGAGCCCGTCCAGGCGAGGGCGTTCCGGCTGCTGGGGCTCGCCGACGGGCCGGACCTCTCGGTGTCGGCGGCGGCCGCCGTACTGCATCTGCCGGCCGAGGAGACCGAGGACGTCCTGGAGGGCCTGGTCGACACGTCCCTGGTCGAGTCCGCGGCGCCCGGCCGGTACCGGTACCACGATCTCGTACGGCTCTACGCGCGTGCGTGCGCCGAACGCGACGAACCGCCGGGCGAGCGCGAGGGCGCGCTGTCGCGGCTGCTGGACTTCTACCTCGCCACCGCGGCCGGGGTCTACGCGATCGAACGGCCCGGCGACCGGCTGGTGGACCACCTCACCGCCACCGAGCACCCCGGGCTGACGTTCCCCGACCGGCGCGCGGCCCGGGACTGGCTCTACACCGAGGCGAACTGCCTGCTGGCCGTCGCCCGGCAGTCCGCGGCCGGCACCGGCACGCTGCGGCGGGCGGTCGACCTGCTGTGGGCGGCCCTGGACCTCTCGGAGTCCGGCGCCAACCCACGCGAGTACGAGGCCACCGCCAGGGCGCTGCTGGAGGCGGCCCGGCACACCGGCGGGCCGCGCGTCGAGGCGCGGGCCCTGATGACGCTCGCCCACGCGCACGTCGACGGCGGCCGGTTCGACATGGCCGACCAGGAGGCCGAGCAGGTCATCCGCCTCGCGGGGGAGGCCGGCGACCTGCTGCCGGCCGGCTGGGGCCGCAACGCCCGCGGCATCATCGCGCTGTACCAAGGGCGCAACGCCGACGGCGAGGTACACCTCTCCCGGGCCATCGAGCACTTCCGCACGCTGGGCGACCGCCCCGGCGAGGCGAGCGCCCTGTGCAACCTCTCCCGCATCCACCTCGCGACCGGACTGACCGGCAGCGCCGTCGCGCTGGCCCAGCAGGGCATGGAGATCTACGACGCGATGGGCAACTCGATGCGCGGCGCCAACGGGCGCTACGCCCTCGGGATGGCGCTCACCCAGAGCGGCCGGCTCGACACCGCCGCCGACCGGCTCCTGGAGGCGCTGGAGGTGTTCCGCGAGAGCCGGCAGCGCCTGTGGGAGGGCATGACGCTGTTCCGGCTGGCCGAAGTGGACATCGCCGCACGGCGGTTCGCCCAGGCCGCTCCCAACGCCGAGACGGCCCTGACGGTGCTGCGGGGCATCGGGGGCGAGTGGCGGCGCGGCAACGTCCTGACCGTCCTCGGCCACGCCCTGACCGGCATCGGCCAGCGGGACCGGGCCCAGGTCTGCTGGCAGGAGGCCCTGCGCATCTACGAGGAGCTGGGCTCCGCGGAGGCCGCGGCGGTACGCGAACTGGTGGCTCCGGCACGGACGGTGTGAGGCGCCGACCGCGCGTTCATCATTCGTTTATCGCCGGGGGCGATGCTCTGACCAGTCGATCCGTCGCGTCGGGGGGCAGACGGGTCACTGGTGAGGGGCCGCGCATCCGCGCACTAGGGTGAGCGGCTCGGGAGGCCCGTCCGGCCACCCTCGGGGGAGTGGCCGGACGGGCCTCGCGACTACTGACGAACACACCGAGTGGAGCCAGCACATGAGC
The DNA here is from genome assembly GCF_040605435.1 of Streptomyces sp. NPDC005574. NCBI lineage: Bacteria > Bacillati > Actinomycetota > Actinomycetes > Kitasatosporales > Streptomycetaceae > Streptomyces > Streptomyces sp. NPDC005574. The sequence continues at coordinate 4,828 of NZ_JBEXCW010000132.1, read as the reverse complement.
GACGAGACGGTCATCAAGCCTCAGGACATGCACGCCACGGGGACGGCCGGCAGCACGGCCGCGACCACGGAGACCGTGTCCGCCGACACCACGGTGGCCACCACGGCCGCCGCCACCACCGGCGACATGCACGCCACCGACGAGCCCATCACGACGAAGGACATGCACGCGACGTCGGAGCCCTTCAAGCCGAAGAAGTAACGCCGGCCGGACGGGGGTCCGGGGAAACCGGGAAACGGGGAACGGGTCCGGGGGGACCCGGGACGGCCGGATCGGGGGATCCGGCGACACGGGGGATCGGGGGATCGAGGGGTCCGGGGGAAGCGGGGAGAACCGGATCGGGGGATCCGGGACCACGGGGATCGGGGGATCCCGAGAATCGGGGGATCCCGAGAATCGGGGGATCGGGGGATTCGAGTTCCGGTGGGCCAGGTCCGGGGGGACCGCGTCCGGGAGTCAGGTCCGGGGGGACCTGGTTCAAGGGGCCAGTCCGGGGTCAGGTCCGGGGGGACCTGGCCCCGGGAGCCGGAGAACGGGGGCACGGGGGCACGGGGGATCGTGTGACGGGGGTTCGGCCGCGGTGGCGCGGAGGGGAAGCCACCGCGGCCGAAGCACGTCCGGAGGCTCGCGGGGACGAGGCGCCGAAGCGGGCCCCCCTGCGGACGCGGGTCAGCTGATGACGGCGTCTCCCTGCTCCGTGCTGAACCGCGCCCGCTGTGACCGCAGTTCACCTTTCACCACCTTGCCGCTCGCGTTGCGCGGCAGTTCGGTCACGAACTCGACCGTGCGCGGGACCTTGTAGTTCGCCATCTCCCGGCGGGCCCAGGCGATCAGGTCGTCCGCGGTCAGGACGGCACCCGGCCGGCGCACCACGTACGCTCTGCCCACCTCACCCAGCCGGGCGTCGGGGACGCCGATCACCGCCACGTCGACGACCGCGGGGTGCAGGCCGAGCAGTTGCTCTATCTCCGCCGGGTAGGCGTTGAAGCCGCCGACGATGAACATGTCCTTCACCCGGTCGGTGATGCGCAGGTTGCCCGCCGCGTCCAGGACGCCGACGTCGCCGGTGCGCAGCCAGCCGTCGGGGGACAGCACCTCCCGGGTGGCGGTGTCGTCCTCGTAGTAGCCGCGCATGACGTTGAAGCCGCGGACCAGGATCTCCCCCGGGACGCCCGGCGCCACGGCCGCTCCCCGGGCGTCCACCACCCTGACCTCCGTCCCGGGGATCGCCCGGCCCGAGGTGGCGGCGATGACGGACGGGTCGTCCCCGCGGCGGCACATCGTGACGATGCCGCTGGCCTCCGAGAGGCCGTACGCCGTCAGGACCGTGCCGACGCCGAGTTCCCCCCGCAGGCGTTCCACCAGCCGCAGCGGGACCACAGCGGCGCCGGTGACCACCAGGCGCAGCGCGGACAGGTCGTGGGTGTCGCGGGCCGGGTGGTCCAGGAGCGACTGGTGCAGGGTGGGCGGGCCAGGCAGGACCGACACGCGTTCCGCCGCGATGTTCGCCAGCGCCGTGCCCACGTCGAACACGGGCTGCGGGATCATCGTCGCGCCGCGCATCAGACACGCCACCACGCCCGCCTTGTAGCCGAAGGTGTGGAAGAAGGGGTTGACGATCAGGTAGCGGTCACCGGGGGCCAGCCCGGCCAGGTCGCTCCACACCTCGTAGGCCCGCAGGGTCTGCGCGTGGGTGATCACCGCACCCTTGGGGCGGCCGGTCGTACCGGAGGTGAAGACGATGTCGGAGGGCATGCCGCCGTCGATCGTCGACGCGCGGGCCCCTACCTCCGCCGCCGAGACCGACTCCCCGGCGGCCAGGAAGTCCTTCCAGGTCAGGAAGTCGGCCGGGGCGTCGTCGGCCAGCACCACGACCTGCTCCAGCGCGGGCAGCCCGGGCAGGGGCCCGGCGCCGGCCCCCTCCCCCGCCGCGCGCCGCAGCGACGCCACGTACGACGTGCCGAGGAACGTGCCCGTCACGAACAGCAGCCGTGCCCCGCTCCGGCGCAGCACGTAGGCCGCCTCGGCGCCCTTGAACCGGGTGTTCAGCGGCACCAGCACCGCCCCCGCCGACACCGCGCCCAGCGCGGCGACGATCCAGTCCAGCGAGTTCGGGGCCCAGACGCCCACCCGGTCGCCGGCTCTCACGCCGCCGGCGAGACAGGCGGCCGCCGCGCGCTCCACGCGGGCGCCCAGCTCCGCGTAGGTGATCCGGGTCCGGCCCTCGACGACCGCCTCGACGTCCGCGTGCCGCTCGGCGGCCGACCGCACCAGGCCCGGGATGGTGCCCCACTCCACGTCTCCGCGCACAACCGGCCTCCCGCCCACTAGCTGACTGACCGTCAGATTAGCTGTAACCTGACGGCCTGTCAGCTGCCTGTCGGTGTGCGGAGGGATGCCCAGCATGGCCGGACTCAAGGACGCCACCGCGATCGTCGGCATCGGCCAGACGCCGTTCGCCAAACGGCTCCCCGAGGACGAGAAGACGCTCGCCTGCCGGGCCGTGCTCGCCGCCCTCGACGACGCCGGGATCGCGCCGGGCGAGGTGGACGCCCTCGCCTCCTACACCATGGAGGAGACCGACGAGGTCGAGCTGGCCAAGGCCGTCGGCTTCGGCGACCTCACCTTCTTCAGCAAGACCGGTTACGGCGGGGGCGGTTCCTGCGCCACGGTCGCCCATCTCGCCGCCGCCATCGCGTCGGGGCAGGCGACGGTGGGGGTCGCCTGGCGCTCGCGCAAACGCGGCTCCGGGCCCCGCCCCTGGACCAGCACGGCCGTCCAGCTGCCCACGCCGGGGCAGTGGACACGCCCCTTCGGGCTGCTGCGGCCCGCCGACGAGATAGCCATGCTCGCCCGCCGCTACATGCACGAGTACGGTGCGACCCGCGACCACCTCTTCAACGTCGCTCTCGCCTGCCGCAACCGGGCCAACCAGAACCCGGCCGCGATCATGTACGACCGCCCGCTCACCCGCGAGATGTACATGACCTCCCGGTGGATCAGCGAACCCCTGTGCCTGTTCGACAACTGCCTGGAGACGGACGGGGCGTTGGCCTGCGTGGTGGTCGGCCGGGAGCGCGCCCGCGACTGCCGCCGCAGACCCGTGTACATCCACTCCGCCGCCCAGGGCCTGCCCGCCCAGCACCACGGCATGGTCAACTACTGGAACGACGACCCCCTCACCGGCCCCGCCTGGACGGCCGCCCGGCACCTGTGGAAGCACGCCGACCTCACCCCGCAGGACGTCGACGTCGCCCAGATCTACGACGCCTTCACCGCCCTGATCCCGCTGTCGCTGGAGGGCTACGGCTTCTGCGGCCGGGGCGAGGGCGGCGCGTTCACCGAGGGCGGCGCCCTGGAGACCGGCGGGCGACTGCCGGTCAACACCGGCGGCGGCGGCCTCTCGGAGGCGTACGTGCACGGCTTCAACCTGATCACCGAGGGCGTGAAGCAGCTCCGCGGGACCAGCACCGCGCAGGTCCCGGGCGCCGCCACCTGCCTCGTGACCGCCGGCGAGGGAGTCCCCACCTCCGCCCTGCTGCTGAGGAGTTGAGATGCTCCAGCCGCTCACCGACACCGACGGCGCCCCCTTCTGGCGGTACGCCGCCCAGGGCGAACTGCGCGTCCAGGCCTGCGCCGGCTGCGGGGAGGTCCGCTTCCCGCCCCGGCCCTGCTGCCCGCGCTGCGCGTCCTTCGACGACGTCTGGCGGCGCGTCGACGGGCACGGCCGCATCTGGTCCTACGTCGTCCCGCACCCGCCGCTCCTGCCGGACTACGCGGAGCAGGCTCCGTACAACGTCGTCGTCGTGGAACTCGCCGACGCCCCCCGCGTCCGGCTCGTCGGGAACGTGGTCGCCGAGGCCGGGGCGCGCCTGGACTCCGTGCCGCCCGGACGGCTGCGCATCGGCGCCCGGGTGCACGTCGTCTTCAGCCCGGACGGGCTGCCCCAGTGGGTCCTGGAGCGGCCGTGAGCGTACGGGTCCGCGCCGACAAGGACACCGGGGTCGCCGTCGTCACCCTCGACCGGCCCGAGCGGCTCAACGCCATCGACCTCGGCATGCGCGACGAACTCGTGGACGTGTGGCGCGCGTTGCGGTTCGACGACACGGTGCGGGCGGTGGTCCTGACCGGCGCCGGGGAGCGGGCGTTCTGCACCGGCCTGGACCGGGACGCGGTCGTGCCGCAGCCGGACTCGCCGTACATGGCGGACGATCCGCTGCTGCGGGTCGGCCCGAAGGCCAACGACCTGTGGAAACCGGTCGTCGCCGCCGTGCGCGGGATGGCCTGCGGGGGCGCCTTCTACCTGCTCGGGGAGTCGGAGTTCCTCGTCGCCGACCCGACGGCGTCCTTCTTCGACCCGCACACCACGTACGGGATGGTCAGCGCGTACGAGTCGGTGCTGATGGCGCTGCGCATGCCGCCCGGGGAGGCCGCCCGGACGGCGCTGATGGGGACCGCCGAGCGGATGTCGGCGCGGCGCGCCCACGAGGTCGGGCTGGTGTCCGAACTCACCGAGCCCGGCGGGGCGTTGGGGGCGGCGCTGGCCTGCGCCGAGGTCATCGCCGGCTGTCCGCCGGCGGCCGTGCAGGGCACCGTGCGCGCCCTGTGGGCGGCCAGGGAGAGCGCGCTGGCCCACGCCTTCGCGCAGGCCCCGCACCTGATCGCGCTCGGCAACCTCCCGGGCGAGCGCCAGACCGAACTGTTCCGGCGCCGGGGACGCGAGTTCCGGCTGCGCTAGTGCCGTGACCGGAAGGGTTTGCCGGGAAGCTCGCGGCGTCCGGTGCGGTGCATCGCAAGGCGGAGCATCGCCCGCGTACTGGATGTACTC
>NZ_JBEXCW010000131.1:0-16211 GCF_040605435.1 Streptomyces sp. NPDC005574 | reverse complement strand
GGCTTCGGCGCCCAGGGCGCCGATCAGCGTGGTCAGGTTCCACAGCACGTACAGGCTGAGTCCCGTCACGGCGAACCCGATCCGGGTGCCGCGCCTCCGGCCCATTCCACAACGTGCGTGCCTCCGGCACGAAATGATGGGCAGTCAGTTCTTGCCCCTCCGGGGCTTTTTGAGTGTGCGTGCCTCCGGCACTTTTTTGTGGGAATTGGCGTGCCTCCGGCACGCCGCCGTTTAGGGGGTGCCGTTGTGTTTCGGTCATCTTCTTTAGATGGCTGAGAATGAGCTTTTATGGGAGCCGTTATAGCGAAAGAATAATGGTGTCTGAAGGAGCGGTAACTCCCCCGGGCGAAACATCTCAGCGAACAAAGGAGTGCACATGCAGTTGAAGCCGATTTCCCTGGACGTATTCGCTGACGCGCGCGAGGAGGCTCACACGGTGCTGGCTCGGGTCATGGCCACGCTCGCCCCGGGCGAGCACGTCCTGCGGCTGGGGGTGGACATGGACGGTCAGGAACATCCTGTCTGCGCGACGCTTCCCCTCAGCGTCGAGGGTGACGGTGGTCCGGAGGACCTGGTGGGTGCGGAGCCCAAGTACTTCGACAACTTCGCCTTCTTGCTGGCCTGCGGGCTGGCCCAGAGCCTGTGCTACGGCGTGATGTACCTGCGCTCTCCCGCGACCGGGCCTGACGGCTCCACCCACACCGTGCACGCCTGGCACCTGGCCTGGGGCACGCTGAACGAGTGCAGCGCCGCTGAAGCGGCCGAGCTGGTCGGCGACGGGGTACAGGCAACCTTCCTCGACGCTCCGGGCCTGCACGATGAGGCCGACGGCGAGGCGGTCTATCCGCCCGTGGCCTACACCGTTCTGTAAAAGCCGTCGCGGGCTGCGGATGGCGACCCGGCCCGCGTTCCCCGCCCCGGGATTTCGTCGATCCCGTCCCGGGGCATCCGGCGGGGGTGCCGGAAAAGGGACCCGGCACCCCCGCCCCCACGCGCCGGATAAGGGCCTCCCCATCAAACGGGGAGGCCCTCTCTTTTGTGGGCTGGAAGCCCGCTTCCGCAGTGGGCCGGAGGCCAATCAAGGTCCCGCTGGAAGCCTGCCGTTCGCGCGGGGACGCGCGAGGCGGGCGCAGCCCGCGCCTCGATGCCGGAGGCAGGCGAGGAGGGGAAATGTCGAAAGGGCCAATTGCTGCGCCCAAACGATTAGATTCAGGCTGGCGGGGAATTTCGGTGTCCGGTAGGCCGGTAAACCTGCCGGGCGTTCCCCGCCAGCGTGCTTCTCTCAGCGAAGCTCTCCTATCCTAGAGGGTGCTGTCTCACGCCGAAACGCACGTGTAAACGAAGGGGGATCGTCGTGACCGAAGGGATGCCACAACGCCGGCTTCACGAAGGCCGATGGGTGGTCAGCCGGGCCTGGATCCGTCAGCTGACAGGAGCATCCTCCGCCACCGTCGAGCGCTGGTACGCCCAGCGCGACCTACAACCGCCACAACGCCAGCACCCCGAGGTCGTCCACACCCAGGGGCGCACCCACTACTTCGACCAACAGGCCATCGAAGCTTTCTGGGCAGCCTGGCAGGAAGACGTCGGCACAGGCCGGCTCCGCACCGCGGGACGCAAACCCGGTGACGGCAACGGCCGTTACCACGCCGACCGCAGCCAGCGAAACCAAGCGGTAAGCGTGGCCCTGGCCGCGCTGCGCCAGGAAGGCGGGCACCTCCGGGGACTGGCCGCGCGGCTCGCTCGTGAGCATGGCGGTGTGCCGCGCAGCTGGCAGCGCGCCGTCACCGAAGCCCGCGCCCTGTACGAGGCAGAAACATCCGAGGCCACTACAGAAGACCTGTAGTACTTGCTGCGCCAGCAGCAAGAGGTCCCCCGCCCCGTCATGTCCGGCGACGATACGCGGCCCTCTCAGGGGCGCTCCGCGACCGCGCCGCGGTAGCGCGGAGGCTCACGCCGACGCGCAAGCGAACCCCCAGCCGCTCCGATCCCCCGACCGCGCGCCCGCCCCGTCCCTTCCCGCTTCTCTTCCTTGTGTCCTGAACCGGGGGTATGGGTGTGCTGAGGGGGATGTCGGGCCTCCGACCATGCCGGAATCGCTGCAGTGACCTGCGGTGAAGACGCCCAGGGAGTCAGGGGGCGGATGCTGCTGTGGGCGGGGTCGTCGGCGGGGATATCAGCCCGGTCGAAGGCGGTGTTGTCGCACCGTGACCGTGGTGGGGCCGTGATGGTCGGTGGGGTGGTCGGGGCCAGCTGGTGCGCTCGGTCGTACACGCGGCACCGCACAAGGGCGGCACCGCACCGTGTACGTAAGCGAGTTGGCGACGATGACGACGATTAACGTGGACGCCGGCGCCGGTGACCGGCTGGCACTGGCAGTCCTGGTGCAGTACCGCATGGTCACCACCGGGCAGATGCACCAGATCATCGCCCCCGCAGTCCGGATCGAACAGACCAGACGCCGGCTGGCCAAGCTCAAGGCTGAGGGCCTGATCGACCGCATCACCCTGCCGCAGGCAGGGCGCACCCGGGTCTGGTTTCCCACCCAGTACGGAGTGCAGGTCACCTCCGAGTGGCCGGAGCTGCGCGGCCGACGGCCACCGCGGCTCGTGTCGGATCCCACCGCCGTACGACTGCGGATGAGTCACACGCTCACGGTCACCGAGACTGGGCTTCAATTCCTCCTCGATGCACGCGGCCGGGGAGAATTGTGCCGGCCACTGGACTTCCTCCCGGAAGTACACCACCCCATCGGGGGCGGCGAGGCGGTCATCCCGGACGCGCTGCTGTACTACCGCAGCGGCCGCCAAGACACAGACGAACATGGCGCAATGCTCCGAGCATTCCTCGAGGTCGACCGAGCCACCATGGGCCCCGAACGCCTCGCCGCCAAACTCCGCGCATACGCATGCCTCCACGCCTACGTGCCCACCCCGGTCGGTGGCGGCCGGCGCACGGCCACCTCGCTCGAACTGCCCAGCCAACAGTGGCGCAGGCACTACCCGCTCTTCCCCCGACTGCTGTTCATCCTCGACGCCACCGGCCCGGCCGGAACCCAGACCCGTATCCGCGCCCTGCACGCAGCCGCCACAGACACGGCGGTTGCCGGCTTCCTACGCGAGACGACCGTTCTGGCCGCGCCGATGACCGACCTCCTCCACCACGGCCCCGCCGCACCCATATGGCACCCCATGCAACACCCTGAGCGGAAAGTCGGCTGGATGGACCCACCAGCGCCATAGCCATGCGCAGCAGGCACCTGCGCACCGCCCCAAGCCCTGCGCAACACCCCGACCACAACCCCGACCACAGAAACCGCTCCCCCGACCACAGGCCCCACCACCCCAGGTCACCTCACTGCGCAAGCACTGCGCAGCCCCGGATGCAGAGTACGCAGCCACCACCCCGCAGTTGCGCAGAAAGAGCCGACTGCGCACCGCCACCGCCCACCGCCCCACCCTGCACAACCAACAACACAACCGACCGCGCAGGACAGAACAAACCGGCAGCTGGCAAGAAAGAGCGCCAACCCCCGAAAGATCTTTGGGAAGTTGAACGGCATATGCGTAGCCTTGCAGCCGCACACGTACACCACACCGCATCACGACGGAGAGGGAACGTGACCAGACAATCCAGCACCGGCCCATTAGCGACCGAAACGCTTCGCACCCGCACCCGTCTTGCCGCCCTGACCGCCGTACTCTGCACGACCACGGCCATAGCCGGATGCAGCAGCCAGGACAACACCACCACGGCGAAGCCCACCGCCCCCACCACTGCGTCGACCGCCCCCTCATCTACGACGCCGGCAGACCCGCAAGCCGCAGCGAAACAGACCGCGCTTGAGGTCTACCAGGGGTTCTGGCGGGAAATGCAGGCGCTCTACGCCGACCGCAACGGCACCACCATGGGCCTGAAGCAGTACGCCGCGTCCGAGACGTTGTCGAAGGCCGAGAGCGATGCGCAGCGCGCGCACGCGCGAGGTCGGATCTACCTGGGGAAGGTCACCTTCTCCGATGCAGTGGTCACCAAAACCGAGTTGGACAGCGAAACGCCGAGAGTGACGCTTTCCAGCTGTCTGGACGTCTCACAATGGCAGCCGGTCGACGCCAAGACCCGTAAGCCCGTCACGCTGCCTTCCCACCGGATCACGAAGTACCAAGTGCTCACCACCCTTGAGAAGTGGCCACAGGGCTGGCGGGTCGTCCGCGACAAGCCGCAAGGCAAGAAGTGCTGACCCGGGCCAAAACGGCGGGCGCAGTCGGTGTCGCCCTGGTGGCCGTGTTCAGTGCGGCCCCCACCGCCCTCGCGGACGGGCCCGGCGGCGACGTGAGCTGTGGTGACTACATCTGCGAGGTAGAAGCCGACGACCCCGGCCAGGCCGACAGCGGCGCCGACGGCAACACGGGAAGCGAGCCCCAAGGCAGCAGCGGAAACGGCACGAGCAGCAACCCGTGGACCTGCACGTACAAGCCGCTGTCACTCCAGCCCCCAGAGAGTCCCTGGACTGGGAGGGACACACGCCCGGCGACGGCGCCGTCTACAAGCAGACCTGCCACTACCTCGACAGCCCCGACACCTTCATCCGCAACCAGTGGCTCGCGGCCCCACCACCCGCGGCGGCTACCGTCGACCCAGCAGCTCTCGCCCAGCGGGCAGTCGACGCCATGAAACTCACCGGGCCCGACATCGCCAGCCCGAGAGCGGCAGGAAAGTACCTGGTCGGAATGCCAATGTGGATGTGGGTCAACCAAGCCCGACCACCTACGGGCCCAACACCGCAAGCGCGTCAGCAGGCGGCATGACCGTCACCGCCACCGCGAAAGTCTCGAAAATCGTGTGGACGATGGGCGACGGCACTACCGTGACGTGCGCCGGGCCGGGCACGCCATACACCGCGGCGGCAGGCAAGAGTGACTCCCCGACATGCGGCCACACCTACACCCGCACCTCCACCCACCAACCCGAAAGCCGCTACCAGATCACCGCCACGTCCACCTGGACCATCCACTGGCAGACCACAATCGGCGGCGGCGGACAAAACGGCCAACTCACCGAAACCCGACAGTCCCAGGTCTTGGTCCCCCTCGTAGAACTCCAGGTCATCAACTGACACCAGGAGGCGCGGCCGGTACCTATCGCCGTGGCTGGATTCTGATGCATGGTGTGCAGACAGGCACACCCCCTCCTGTACAACGGAGGCCCCTGGCCAGGCCCTGCCGTCCCGTGCGCGGCTGCCCAAGAGCGGCAAGAATCCGCAGCAGCGCCAGCTTGGCCCGCAACGGTCGCTGGGGCCCGCTCAAGTCTTCAGCCTACGAATCACAGGCGCCGCCGCGCCCTGACGCCTACAGTTCGATGGCAGACGCCCCCCTGCAGTCCTTCTTCGCCCGCCCGGACGTCGGGTGTTGCGACGTTCATTAGAACCCGAGGAGCACGGCGGGGCTGGGAGCGGGAGCCGTTCGGCTGCGGTCACGGCGTCTTGCCGTGTCTCAACCGGCAGCCCTCGCACGGTCGTCGGCGACTCCTGTCGGCGTCCACCGGTGCTTGTCCCATTGCTGGTGCCCCGCGGGGGCAAGGTAGGTGCCGCGCTGCGGCCCGTTGCCGAGCGGGACTGCGCGGCGTTTACTCAAGCGGCTCAACCCGGCGGCACCCGGACGGCACTTGAAGCAGTCCAGAGCGGTCGCCACTCCACCACGCGAGGCGACAGCTTGTGAATCAAGGGGACCTGCGGGCCAGCTGCAACAAGAGACTCAGTCCCGGCGAGCGGCACCGTGTGGCCAGACGACGTCGACGGGGACGCCTACTGTCTGTGCTTCGAGCACGGTGTCTGCGGTGCCGCCGCCCTCGCCGGTGGGCGGCCGGCCGTCCCATACGGCGACGAGGCGGTCGGCGCGTTCGATGAGGAGGGTGTTGGCGGCCTCGTATGCCTGCCTGTCGGCCGTCTCGTGCGGGAGGACAAGCACTTCCTGGGCGGCCTCGATCAAGTGATCGAAGAGGGCGGCGTGGTCGGGCTTGACCTTTTTCTCTCGGTAGTCCTGGGACGGGACGACGACCGTCAGGCGTCCGCCGGCGGCGAGGACTGCCTCGGCGAAGAGGGAGTCGGCGCCCTTAGCGATACAGGAGACGCCCACGAGCCCGCCATCATCGGCGTATTGCTTGAGCAGGTTGTCCAGGGCGTGGCGGACCAGTGGGATGCTGTCCTCGGTCAGGTCCATGTGCCCGGTCACTGCGATGGTTGTCACGGTCGCTACCCCTGTTTCAGGTCGAGAGCAGGTCGCGGATCCTATCGCGGGCCTCCCGCATGGGTCGGCCTGCGCTGCTGCCCACGGTGTACGGGTAGAGGTCGCCCAGCTGGGCCCGCACGCGGCTGGAGCGCGTGGCGCGGGCCGCATCCACCGCGCGGTGGGTCTCGTCCACGGCCGCACTCAGGTCGCCGAGCAGGAAGTGGCACTGAGCCAGGCCGATGCGGTCCAGGGCGTGGCTGCGGCTTGCCTCGGGGCCACGCTGGGCCAGGGCATGTCGGATCTCGGTGGCTGCCGCTTCGGCGTGCTTGCGGGGGTCGTGGCGGGCCAGGTCTAGGAGGCGGCCTCCGGTGGTTCCGGCGAGTTCAGCCTGGTCGAAGTAGGCGATCCAGTAGGGCTCGTCGCCCGGTTTGGCCTCGGCCAGCGCTTCGCCTGCTTGGGCGGTGGTGCGTCGGAAGGCGGCAGTGCGGCCCGTCACGGCGTAGGCCCAGGCTTCGCGGGTGTGGAGCATGGCTCGCATTCTGGGGCCGGCCGCGTGCCGAGCGCCGTCCTGGGCGAGGCGGATCAGTTCGAGGGCGTCTTGGGGCTGGTCACGGTAGAGCATTTGGCGGGCCATGCCCGCCAGGACGTTGGCGCCCAGGACCACGTCACCTCCGGCATGGGAGGCCCGTAATGCCAGGAGGTAGTAGTTTTGTGCGCGGCGCTGGAGGCCCGTGTCCCAGGCCATGGTGGCTGCCGTACCGGCCAGTTGGGCCATCACCTGGTAGAGGCGCTGCTCGACCTGTGGCGCCTGGTGCTCGTCGAGGTGGGCGGCTACCTCGCTGAGCTGGCCCAGTACGGCCTTGCGGCGCAGCCCGCCACCGTACTTGTGGTCCCAGGCTCTGAATGCGCGAGCCGTGGATTCCAGTTCCTCGACCTCCCGTACCCCGAGCCGACCTCGGCGGCGTGGTCGTGCTGCGGATCCAGCAGGCTGGAGCCATCCCTCAAGGGGATCGAGCAGGGCGGCGCCGGTGATGGCGGCCCCGGCCAGGGCGCGGGTCGCCGCGCGTCGGTCCATCACGAGATCGCTCCTCGTCAGCTTGGCGGCCAGGTCCACGGTGGCGTCGAGTTTCCAGGGGACCTCATCAGTACTCGGCCGCTCGCCCTCTCCGTCCGGTAAGGCGTCTTCTTGGACAGGTCGGGTCTCCCAGTTACGCGGAGCGAGTCCGAGAAGGCGGCCTGGGATACGGAGCCCGTCAGAGATGCGGCAGATGACTTCGAAGCTGGTGACCTGCTGTTGACCATTGATGATCGTGGAGACCTTGCCCGGGGTGAGGCGGCAGGCGGAGGCAATGCGGTTCTGCGACAGGCCTCCGTACTTTTTGATCAAAGCGAAGGCCGCAGCGAAGTCGTGCTCTGCCAGGGCTCGGCGGACATCCTCGCGGTCGAGGAGGTCGGCAGCGAGCGGGCCGGGGGTGGTGGCGTCCATGAGGGCCAACTTCCGGTTCGATCATAAGCGCGATCCAGCTTCATACGAAGCGGGGAACGAGTGTATTCCCGCGGCGGTAACACCTGCTGGTCATAGTGCAGTTGCCTGTGCACGGCGACTCTTGGTGAGCACCCGGAGCTCGTCGGTGACTGCCCGCAGGTGTCGGCGACTAAATCTCAGCGCGAGGAGGAAACTCATGGTCCTGCACGCACACCCGTCTCATCTACCCCGGTCGACCTGGGTGAGGCGTCTGATCGAGCCGACGCTGTTCGCCGCCGGCGAGGACTGGGACGCCATCCGTGTGGAGGCCGGTGTCGGCGTTCGGGCGGTGCGTTTCCTCAAAGCATGCGGGGCTCCCGTGGGGCCGGTGCTGCACGACCAGACCAGCGGTCGGGCGTACTTTCTCACCCCGCCCGGCACCGCACGGAGATGGCAGCAGGACCACACCCAAGCGCTCGGCGAGGGCTCGTGGGTCGTGCTCATTCCACCGGGCTGGGAGGGCGAACTGCTGTGCTGGGTAAGTGATCCCGCTGACAGCCCGGCGTATACGGCGGCCGCCGACCTCACCATCGCATTGGCAGCCGCTGCAGGCGAGGAGATCGACCAGTGACACCGCTGAGCGGGCCTGCAAAGAAGCGGCCGCGATGGCGAGAGGTGATGGGCTGGTTGGCCCGCTTCACCGGCCCCCTCCTCATCGTGATGGCTTCCGCGTCTTGCGGCTTCGTGATCGGCGTCGCTGTCTCTGCGGCCCCGACCACGCCCTGAACTTGCGCCGACGGCCGCCCCTTCGCCTGCCCCCGCTTACGGCTCCATCGGCCGGCGCGCTCGTCAGAAGAGCAGGATTCAGGCCACCGCCCAGGCCCAGCACTCCTCGCGCGTTCCCCCCTCCCCGCCTTCGCGAGACCCCCCTTGCCCCCGCTGGGCGGGCCGGGTCAGGGCCACCGCAGCATCCGCGAACCTCGAAATCCTCGACTCCCTGAAAGACAGCGGCATGATCACTCCCCCGCTCCCCTACAGCCCCCACCCCTCCGACCGTGGCAAGCAGCCGCCCGCTCCCACCTCGTCCGGCCCTCGCCTCGTCCCGTTCATCACCCAGCGCCAAGGCGAGGACCCAGCCCCCGACAACCTCGTCCTCCTCCCCCACACCGACGGCCAACTTCACCTGCACTACCTCGACGAAGACGCCCGCGACCGTGACCCGCGCGGCGTGCTGTGGGCGCGCTGCTCCTTCAACCCTTGCGACGCCCACGGCCAGCCCACCGGCCGCCCGCAGTGGAAACTCATGCACCCCTACCGGCAGATGATGTGCATGCAAGCCCTGCGCTGCCAGATCTGCACCGCCCCCGCCCGCACCCCACTCGGGCTGATCTTCCTAGCCGGCCCCCACGACCACACTCCCGGCGCGCAGGTGCTGACCAACCAGCCGCCCGTCTGCGCCCGCCACGCACGCACCGCCGCCACGCTGTGCCCGCACCTCGACGGCAACCCGAAAGTGTTCCTCGCACAGAGCGCGCCGCTTCACGGCGTCATCGGCACCGTGTACGGACTCGGCGCGCACGGCGTCCAGCCAGTCGCCCAACCCGGACCGCCCCTGCCCTACCAACTCCCCGACATCACCTGCTTCCTCGCCTCCCAGCAAACCCGCCGCCTCCACTCCCACCGCACCCTCGACCTCGATCAACTCCTCCACGAACTCGACGCTTCAGCCGCTTGAACCCCTGCCCCCAAACCGCGAACGCCGTCAGCCCGCGGGCAGAGCGGCCGACGGGCGGAGCTTGCGGTCGCCCAGCCGGCAGCAGCCGAACCCCGTGGTTCGTTCCGCACACCCACGGCCGTTCGCCCTCCGCCGGTAGCCGTCTGAAAACTCCCGTGCACGGCCCGCCCCGTCCACCCGCACCGGCCGTGTACGGGCCCCACACCTCACGCCAGGCCCCCCGATGCCGGCGTGAGGCACCAGCCCGGTGCGGGGACGACGGTTCGACGAACTCCCCTGGGAACGCTGAACCGCCCCCGCACCGGGTGCATCTCCCACAAGCAGATCAAGGACAACGACGGTGCAACCCGACCATCCCGCCTTCCTCTTTCCTGGCGCGGCGCCCCGCCAGCCGCCTCATTCCCCGGATCACATGGCGGCCCAGGCAGCGAGCGCCACCCTCGGCCCTATGCCAGCCGCGCACGCGATCTCCCCACACAGGGCCAGGGATTCAAGCCACCACGCAGCTCCCTGCGACCAAGAGCAGCGGCGGGAGCGGATCGTCACCGAACACCGCGTCCCCACCCAGAACTGAACAGCAGGCTTCCCGTCCCTCTCAGGGGCGGGCAGACGGAGCCTCGGGGCGAGACCCCTGGGCCCGTGGCACCACCGGTACGGGCGCCGGCCCGCACCGTCCGAGAACAGCGAAGGAGAAGCTCGTGGAGCAGTCCAAGTCCAGCGCCGCCGCCGTGTCCACGGAGGAGCCCGCGGAGATCACCGGAGCCGTCGTGGTCGCGGTCGACGTCGAAGACGAGGAGTAGCCCTCTCCCGCGTCCTGAACTGGGCGTCCCTCCTTGTTCAGCGGCCCCGCCCAGGGCCCGGGGAGGGGCGTCCCCCGCCCTTCGTCTTCTTTGGAGGTTTCAGTGATTCATGTGTTCGTCGGACCGACGCTGCCCAGGTCCGAGCCCCAGCTCGCCGCGCCAGGGGTGCGGGTGTGGCCGCCGGTTGGACACGGGGACCTGTTCGACGCCGCGATCCGCAGCGGTGACACGGCGGTGATCATCGATGGGGTGTACCACCAGGCACCGGCACTGCGCCACAAGGAGATTCTGGCCGCGGTCGGCCGGGGAGTCCGCATGATCGGGGCGGCGAGCATCGGCGCTCTGCGGGCGGCCGAACTGGCGGACTTCGGGATGCTCGGCGTGGGCCGCATCTACGCCGCCTACGTCCGGGGGGAGATCGACGGTGACGACGAGGTGGCGGTGGGTCAGGCCCCGGACGGCGAGTTCGATGCGCTGACGTGGCCGGTGGTCAACCTTCGGCACGTCCTTCAACTCGCCCGGTCGGCCGGGGTGCTCGACGGCGCGGGGGCCGACCGGCTGCTGGCGGCGTTGCGCGCGGTCTACTATCCGCAGCGCACGTGGGCCGCGGTCCGGGCCGTGTGCCGCCACCAGGGGAAGGAAGAATTCGCCGACTGGCTGGCCCGGCAGCGCATGCAGGACGAACACTTCGGCGACGTCAAGCGCGCCGACGCCCTCGCGGCCATCAGCACCGCGCGGGACGGCGGCCCGGTGCAGCAGACCGCCGTCGCGCTCACACTCTCGGTGTGGGAGACGACGTACTTCCGGCGATGGTCCAACGCCTTCGCCCGCACCCTCGTGGGTGGGCTGGAGCTGTCCACCGAGGACCGTCTCGTCTACCAGCAGGTGTTCGACCCGGAGTTCCCCACCGTCTGGGCGGCCTACCTCGAGCACCGCTCGCTCCACCCCCTCGACGGCGGGCTGGGGTTGCCGCTTGCGGAGCGGCTGGCGCGGGTCACCGGCGGTCACCTGCCGGCCGACCGCGTGTTCCACCCGGCGGTCGACCTGAGGGACGAGCAGGCCGTGACCCTGCTGCTGGCAGGCGAGACTGATCTGGACCGTCAGGCGGTCGCGCGATACGCCGGCGCCCTCGCGCGGGCCCGCGAGAGCCGGCCCGGCTTCCAGATCGCGGCGGTGCGCGACGATCTCACCCGTCAACTCCTGCTGCAGGTGTGGAGATGCTCTGAGCAGAAGTTCGACGCGGAGGCGTCCGCGCGCGGGCTGGTCTGCGGAGCGCGCGCTGTCGCCGAAGCCAAACGGCTCGTACCCGGGTTGCTTCAGGAGAGGAATGAGATGACTGACCGGACGGAGGCGGCCGGTGTTACGCGGTGACGGCCTGGTGGCGCTGCCGGGCACGGTACGGGCCCGCACCCCGCAGGAGACGTGGGAGGCGGTAGCGGGGATTCTGCCGGAGTTCGGCATCACCCGGGTCGCGGACCTGACCGGCCTGGACTGCATCGGACTGCCCGTGTGGACGGCGATCCGGCCCGCCTCGCGAACTCTGAGCACGTCTCAGGGCAAGTGCCCTACCGCCTTGTTGGCGAAGCTGTCGGCGGTGATGGAGGCGATCGAACTGTGGCACGTGGAGCAGCCGCTGCCCGTCGCGGCGTATGGCCCGGCCGCCGATGTCGCCCCGGACTGCCCGGTTGCCGCGCTGCCGCTGACCGTCTCATACCCCGTGGACACCCTGGCGCGGATGGTGTGGGAGTGGACGCCCGGCACCGCCCTGGTGAGCGGGAAGCAGGTGCTGATGCCGGTCGATCTGGTGCGGCGCCGGGCGCAGCGGCCGCAGTGGAGCCCTGATCTGCTGCGCGCGACCAGCACCGGTCTGGCGTGCGGCAACACCCGCGACGAGGCTCTGCTGCACGCCCTGTTCGAGGTGGTGGAGCGGGATGTGCTCTACCGGGACGGGCAAGCGGGTGGGCGGCGACGCACCCTGATCGCGCCTGGCACGATCGATGACCCGCACGCCCAAGAGGTGATCGGCCGGCTGCTGTCTGCGGGCATGGCCCTGGAGATCGCGCTGGTGGACGGCCCGTACGCGCTGCCGGTGTGCGTCGCCTACCTGTGGTCGGAGGACTACCCGGTGGTCTTCGCCGGCGGCGGCTGCCACAACAGCCCTGCAATCGCACTGGCCCGGGCTGTGACCGAGGCCGCGCAGTCCCGGCTGACCGCCATCGCCGGAACCCGCGACGACCTGCCCAGCGACCCCGCCGGGTTCGCCCTTGCGCCCTTTCGCCCGGCCAAGACCATGGGCCTGGCGTCATGGCCGGAGGCCACCAGCCACTTCCCCCGGGCCCAGGGTGGCCTCGCCCACGAGGTCGGGGACATGGCCCAGCGGATCCTGCACGTCACCGGACACGAGCCGGTGGCCCTGGACCTGTCCGCCCCAGACAGCCCCGTCTATGCCGTGCAGGTCGTCTGCCCCGGTACCCGCTCACGGATCAGGAGGTCGATGCCCCGATGAACCCCACCACCACAGCGGTGCCCGACGCACCGCCCGCTCCCCGCGCAAGCCGTAGCGCCCAGTACGACGCCTTCCACACCGCCCGCGCCCGCACCCATCTGGTCGCCCGCCTGTACGCCGAGGCGATGGGCGAGGATTACCCGACCGAGGTCGCCGCCTCCAGCTCCTGCGACTGGCCCCTGCTGGGGCTGATGACCGCACGGCTGCGAATGCGGCCCGGCCAGCTCCTGGTGGACGCGGGCTGCGGCACCGGCGGCATCGGCCTGTGGCTGACCCGCGCCCTCGCCCTGAGTCTGGAGGGGTTCGACCTGTCTCCCGTCGCCGTCGCCCAAGCCACCGACCGCCGACCCCGCTTCGGCCTGTCTGCCGACCGGGCCGCCTTCCGCATCGCCACGCTGGAGGACACCGGCCTGCCCGACTCGAGCGTCCACGGGATCGTGTGCGTGGACGCCCTGGGGCGGGCTGCTGGCCGGGACACAGCCCTGCGCGAACTCGGCCGCATCCTGGCCCCGGGCGGCCGACTGGTGATGACCCGGGCCACCAGGCGGGGCACCGCCCCTGCCTGGGTGGAGCAGGCCCGCGCCGCCAGCCTCATGGTCGAGCACGTGGACGAGCGGCCCGCCGAGCCCGGGCTGTGGGAGCGGCTCTACTGGCTGTGGCTCGCCCACGCCGATGAGCTGCGGAGCGAGCTGGGCAAGGACCAGGCACAAAACATGCTGCGCGAGGCACATCAGGTGCTGCCCACGCTGCCGGGCCGCCGCGCGGTCCTACTGACCCTGCGGCACCCCGCCAATGGCCAGGTCGGACCCGGTGCGGCCGATACGATGACCGGGCCCAGCCGTCACCTTGACGAGAGGATCTGGCAGTGACCCAGCACCGTTCGGCCCGGGCTGCGGTGTTCTCGGCCGGGTCCTGGGGCACCGCCGTGGCCAAGATCCTGGCCGACGCCGGCACCAGCGTCATCGTGCACGCCCGCCGGAATGAGATCGCCGACGCGATCAACACGCAGCACCGCAACCCCGGTTACTTCCCGGACATCGAGCTGCCCGCCGCCCTGACCGCGACAACCGACCCGGCCGCCGCGCTGGACGGCGCCGACTTCATGGTGCTGTCCATCCCCGCGCAGACCCTGCGGGCCAACCTCGCCGCGTGGGCGCCACACATCGGGCCCGACACTGTGATCGTGTCGCTGATGAAGGGCATCGAGCAGAGCAGCCACCTGCGGGCAAGTCAGATCATCACCGAGGTGAGCGGCGTGAGCTCAGACCGGGTCGCGGTGCTGTCCGGCCCGAACCTGGCACGCGAGATCATGGAGGGCCAGCCCGCTGCGGCCACCGTCGCCTGCGCCGACGAGACCGCCGCCCACCGCTTCCAACAGGCGTGCCACACCGGCTACTTCCGCCCCTACACGTCCACCGACGTGACCGGCTGTGAGCTGGGCGGCGCGGTGAAGAACGTCATCGCCCTCGCGGTCGGCATCGCCTCCGGCATGGGCCTGGGCCACAACGCGCAGGCCATGCTCATCACCCGCGGACTGGCCGAGACCACCCGCCTGGCAGTGGCCATGGGCGCCCACCCGGCCACCCTCGCCGGACTGTCCGGCCTGGGCGACCTGGGCGACCTGGTGGCCACCTGCTCCTCCCCGCTCTCCCGCAACCGCACCTTCGGCACCCACCTCGGCCAGGGGCTGAGCATCGAGGAGGCGACGGCCGCCACCCGGCAGACCACCGAAGGCGTCAAGAGCGCGGAGGCGATCCTCGCCCTGGCCCGCGCCCACGACGCCGAGATGCCGATCACCGAAGTGATCTCCGCCCTGCTGCACGAGAAGGTCACCCTCAACGAGGCCGCGGCCACGCTGATGCAACGGCCCCCCAAGCCCGAGCGCTGACCCCCGGGGCGCCCCGCCTGCGCGGGGGCCCACCCCTCTTCACCTTCACCCTCCCCACCCGGAGGTTCCCGCCCATGCCCAGATCCCTGCTGTCCACTGTCCAGATCGCCGTCGCCCTCGGCCTGATGGCGTGGATGCTCACCGGTTTCACCCGCCTGCCCGGCCGCTGGCTGCGCTGGAAGATGTTCTGCCGGGCCACCTTCACGATCATCTCGCTCACCGGCACCACCAAGGACGGGCGCACTGAGCCCGTGAACGTCTACGACCACCTCTCCCCAGGCAGCTTCATCCTCGGCCCGCCCCAGCTCCAGACGATCCTCAACCACCTCACCGACAGTGGCCGCTACGACCGGATCGACGGCCACGGCCGCATCCTGTCAGCCCACGGCGAGCAGACCGTAGAAGTCAGGGCCAGCCGTGTGGTTCTTTGACGCCCTCGCCTCGGGCTTCCAGCACCCCACCGACCCCGGACACCTCCAGTGGTTCCGGATCATCTTCGCCACCGTGCTCACCGTGCGGTTCGCCCTCGCCTTCGGCCAGGGCGGCTGGGACCGCCTCACCCCCGGCTCACTCAGCGCCCACCTCGCCGAGCAACGACTCGGCCCCGCCCGGACCCGCCTTCTGATCACCCTCTACCGGCCCGTGCTGATCGTCCGTACGTGCGCTGCCCTGGCCCTGGCGCTCGGCCTCGCGCCCCGCCTCGCGCTGTTGGTGGCCCTGGTCGGCGCTGCGATGGAACTGCTGTACCTCAAAAGTCCCAACGCCGTCCGCTACACACTGCTCACCGGCACCTGCCTCCTACTCGCCGGAGACCTCGGCCACGGCCTGCACATCGAGCACGGCACCAGCACGGCGAACACCTGGGCGCAGTGCCTCCTCGTGCTGATCACCACCGACCTCTACTGGAACAGCGCCTGGCAGAAAATTCGCTCCCCCCAGTTCCGCAGCGGGCTCTACCTCGCCCAGTGGGTACACACCTACAACCAGGTCAGGGACCAGCTGCCCTACCGCCGCCAGCACGCCGTCCCCGGCCTCGTCCGCCGCCACGCGGGCAACCTCAACGACCGGGACGTCCGTCTCTGGCGCACGGTCGCGATCACAGTCATCACGGCGGAGATCGCGCTGCCGCCCACACTGCTCATCCCGCAGACGACGCCGTATGCCGTTGTCGCCGGCATCGGAATGCACGCCGCCTTCACCTGCCTCAAACCCCGCCAACTCATCACCTTCTCCAGCCTCACCCTCGCCACCTACATCGCCTTCACCACCTAAACCATTCCCCTCCCGGCCCAGTCGCGGCGCCGTGGACGGTGCGGCTGCCCGCCGCCCCGTGGGACGACCCACTGCTGGCTGCCGCCGGGCGCCCAAGTGCCGCTGCATGGTGGGGGGTGCTCGCTCCCGCCGGATTGCGGTGCTACCCGAGTGGAAAACGGGCGCCGAGGACCTTGGCGGGTTGATCACTTGGCGGCGCTGCCGGGCGGGGACGACAACCCGTACAACTACACGCAGCTTCTTCGACCTCGACGGCCACGGCTGGCAGGTCATGTGGATGGACCCGGCCGCGGTGCCGGCGGGATGTAACCCTCCCCCCGC
>NZ_JBEXCW010000130.1:0-16588 GCF_040605435.1 Streptomyces sp. NPDC005574 | reverse complement strand
CGGCTGTGATCCTTCTCCACCCGGGCGTGTACGTTCCCACCGGCCTCGACGACCCTCGCGGTACCACCGTTCGCGCCCAGGCCGGAGCGCCCCGCGTCCCGGCCGTGTCCGCGCTGTCCTGGCTGGTGGCCGACGCCTCCACGGGCGAGGTGCTCGCCGCGCACGACGCGCACCGCAGACTGCCCCCCGCCAGCACCCTCAAGACTCTGTTCGCCCTGACCGTGCTGCCCTCGCTCCCCGGCGGCATCCGGCACCAGGTGACCGCGGCCGAGCTGGCGGGCATCGGCCCCGGCAGCAGCCTCGTCGGGGTGGCCGAGGGCCACACCTACGAGATCGCCGACCTGTGGCGCGGGGTCTTCCTCAACTCGGGCAACGACGCCGTGCACGTGCTGGCCGCGCTCACCGGCGGCTGGCAGGGCGCCGCCGCCCGCATGCAGGCCAAGGCCCGCGCGCTGGGGGCCCGCGACACGAACGTGCGGTCACCCGACGGGTACGACACGCCCGGCCAGGTGTCGTCGGCGTACGACCTCGCCGTGTTCGGGCGGGCCGGGCTGCGCGACCCGGACTTCGCGCGGTACTGCGCCACGGCCGAGGCCATGTTCCCGGGCAACGGCGACCGGCTGTACGGCATCCGCAACACCAACCGGCTGCTGACCGGCGCCGACGGGGTGCAGCGCTATCCCGGCCTGATCGGCGTCAAGAACGGCTACACCAGCAACGCCGGCAACACCCTGGTGGCCGCCGCCCGCCGCGGCGGGCGCACCCTGGTGGTCACCGTGATGAACCCTCAGGCCGGCGGCGGGTTCACCGTGTACGAGGAGGCGCGGGCGCTGCTCGACTGGGGTTTCGGCGCGGCCGGGCGGGTCGATCCGGTGGGGTCACTGGACGCGCTGCGGGTGAGGCCGGCGTCGGCCCGGCTGCCCGTGGCTGCCGTCGTCTCCCCGCAGGAGGACACCCCCGCGGGGCCCGGCTGGCCCGAGACGGGGGTGATCGCGGCCGCCGCGGGCCTGGGCGCGGGCGCCGTGGCGCTGGCCCTGCGGTTCGCGCTGGGGCGCCCGGCCCGGAGCTGACCGGCCGGCAGCCACAGCAGCAGGCCCAGGGTGATCCAGGCGTAGGTGTTGCCGCCGAGGAACCCGTCGAGGCCGGACGCGTCGTCGAACCAGAGCCACACCACGCTGGTGCACAGGACCGCGTACAGGCCGGCCGCGATCCGCGGATACCCGGCGCGGACCAGCACCGCGAACGACGGCAGGAGCCACACGAGGTGGTGCACCCAGGTGATCGGACTGACCAGGCAGGCGGCCAGTCCGGTGAGGGCGAAGGCGCCCGGCCAGTCCCCCGCGACCACGGCGCGCCGCGCCCGCACCGCCCACACGCACAGGACGAGCAGGACCACCACCGCCCACACCGGCCGGCCCTCCGCGCCCAGCCGGGCCAGCACACCCTGGAGGGACTGGTTGGAGACGTAGTCGAGGCGGCCGACGCGGGTCGTGTCCCATATCGCCTCCGTCCAGAAGAAACGCGAGGCGTCCGGCGCCACGCAGGCGGCGAGAGCCGTGGCCGCGGCGGCGACGGCCGTCGCGAGCGCGGCGGCCCGCCGGCGTCCGCCGAGCAGCAGCAGGACGATGAACAGCGCCGGTGTCAGCTTGATCGCGGCGGCCAGGCCGATCCCGGCGCCCGCCCAGCGCGCCCGGTCGGACGTCAGCAGCCGTCCGTCGGCCAGCACCAGGGCCAGGAGCAGCAGGTTCACCTGGCCGAAGCTGAAGGTGTCGCGCAGCGGCTCGAACAGCGCGAGCGCGCAGGCGCCCAGTACGCAGCCGTACCAGCCGTGGCGCCGCCAGGCCCGCCCGGTGAGGAGGCGCAGCACCGCGGCCAGCGCGGCGAGGTTCAGCGCCAGCGTCACCACGATCGCCGCGCGCAGCCCGAGCAGCGCCATCGGCAGCATGCTCACGGCCGCGAACGGCGGATACGTGAAGCGGTACGCCGTACCCGGCACCCGGTAGTCGTAGATGTGGCCGCCGTGGTGGACCCAGGTGTCGACGGTGCCGTGGTAGACACGCAGGTCGAACCAGTCGCGCAGCAGCGGCACGGTCGCCGTGAACGCGGTGACGGCGGTGACCAGGACCGCCGACAGCAGCAGCCGGCCGCGTCCGGTGGGCGGGAGCCTCATGCGGTACGTCCCGGTGCAGGTGCCCGTGCGCTCAGGTGGGCCTGCCACAGCACGACCACCGCGAGGACCCCGCCGGAGACGGCCAGGACCAGTTGTCCGGCGTCCGCGGCGCCGCCGCCGGGCAGGACGGCCAGCGCGAGCACGCCCGTCACGGCCGCGACCCGGTGCCGTACCGAGGTGCTGGGGGCCGCGGCGGCGATCAGGAACAGTCCCCACAGCGCGTACCAGGGGCGGATCGCCGGGCCGAACGCCGCCACCGCGGCCAGGCTCAGACCCAGCGCGTACAGGGGACGCGGGCGCAGTCGCAGCCATATGACGGCCACGGCGACGACGACGGCCACCATGCCGAGGGCGTGCCAGACCGGGACGGCCAGCGGTGCCAGGTCGCTGCCGAGCCGCTCCAGCAGGGCCCCGGTGGCGCGGCCGAGGAGACTCGTGAGGGCCCAGTTGTGCGGGGACACGGGGGTGTCGAGCGCGCCGATCCAGCCGTAGCCCGTGCCGGCGACGGCGGTCGCGGCGACCGTGGTGGCCGCCGCCGCGAGCCCGGTCGTCAGGACGGCCTTCGCCGGACCGCGACCGGTGCGCGTCCGCAGGACGACGACCGCGGCCAGCCCGAGGACGGCGGGTGCCTTGACCAGGGCGGCGAGGGTGACCAGGACGGCGCCCAGGACCGGCCACCGGCCGAGCGCCGCGACCAGGCCGAGGCCGAGCAGGCCGAGCATGACGGCGTCGTTGTGGGCGCCCGCGACCAGGTGGAGCAGCACGAGCGGGTTGAGGGCGCCGAGCCACAGCGCGGCGGCCGGGTCGGCGCCGCTGTGGCGGGCCAGCCGGGGCAGCGCGGCCGCCATCAGGGCCACCCCGAGCAGTGCGACCAGGCGCATGCCGAAGAGGCCCGCGGGCAGTTGGCCGCGGGTGAGACCGGACAGCGCGGAGGCGACCGCGAGGAACACCGGACCGTAGGGGGCGCCGGTGTTCCGCCATGCCGGGGCGACCTCGTCGGCGAGCGGACCGCCGAGCCGTGCCGGACCGTGCGCGTAGACGTCCATGTGGGCGTCGACCATGGCGCCCTGGGCGAGGTAACTGTAGACGTCACGGCTGAACAGCGGGGGCGCCAGCAGCAGCGGCGCGGCCCACACGGCGAGGACCAGCAGCAGGGCGCGCGGGGTGGGCGGCTCCGGTCCGCGGACCAGCCGTCCCAGCAGCGCCCAGGCCGCTATCAGCAGGACGACCCCGAAGTACACGCCGACCAGGCCGAGCGCGGCGCGCGCGGAGGCGGGCGCGAGGAGTTCCCGCACCGGCAGGGCGCCCGCGGCCTCACCGCCCGCGGCGAGGAAGGCGGTGCCGGCCAGCCCGAGCACCTGGCAGCGGCGGAGATCGACGGGGAAAGCCGTGGCCAACACTCGGGAAGCGTGGCAACGCCGGGTGGCCGGAGGCCGACGAGCAACTCTCCGCGCGGGGACCGGCGGATGTCCGGTGCGTGCTCCGCGCGGAACCGATGAGTTCGTGGCCGCACGGGGGTCTCCCGGATATCCGCAATCCACGAAACGGACGTGATGACCATGCCGAGCAGCTCCGGGTACGCCGACGTCGACGGTCTGAAGAGGTACTACGAGGTCCACGGCACCGCCCGTGCCGGCGGCCGGCCGCTGGTGCTGCTGCACGGCGGTGTGCTGACCGCCGGCCTCACGTTCGGGGCGGTGCTGCCCGCGCTGTCCGCCGGCCGGTACGTCGTGGCCCCCGAACTCCAGGGCCACGGCCACACCGCCGACACCGACCGCGCGATGACGGTACCCGGCCTCGCCTCCGACGTGGTCACCCTGCTGGACCGACTCGGCATCGCACAGGCCGACCTCGTCGGCTTCAGCCTCGGCGGACTCACCGCCCTGGAGATCGCGGTGCGCCACCCCGAGCGCGTCGGGCGCCTGGTCCTGGCGGCCACGCAGTACACCCAGGACGGCTACCACGCCGAGGTCATCGCGCCCGATCACAGCTCGCCCCGGCTGCCCGGCCGGGCCGACTTCCAGGAGATGGCCGACGCCTACGCGGCCGCCGCGCCGCATCCCGAGCAGTTCGAGAAGCTCCTCGCCAAGTGCACGGCCGCGGCGCACTCCCCGCTGCCGTGGACCGCCGACGACCTGCGCGGCATCCAGGCGCCCACCCTGCTGGTCGTCGGGGACACCGACTTCGTGCGGCTTGAGCACGCCGCCGAGATGCGGGAGCTGATCCCGCGGGCCCGGCTGGCGGTCCTGCCGGACACCACGCACATGGCCCTCATGCGCCGGACGTCACTGCTGCTGCCGATCCTCGACGAGTTCCTCGGCTGAGCACCGAGGCCGAGTCCGCGTCCGTCGTTCAGAACTCAGAACGCAGAACGCAGAGCTCGGCACTCGGCACTCGGCACTCGGCACTCGGCACTCGGCACTCGGCACTCAGAACACCGACACGCCCGTCAGGGTCGTGAAGCGGTCCAGGGCCGCGACGCCGGCGACCGAGTTGCCGCGCTCGTCCAGGCCGGGCCCCCACACGCAGAGTGTGCAGCGGCCCGGGACGACCGCGATGATGCCGCCGCCGACCCCGCTCTTGCCGGGCAACCCCACCCGGTAGGCGAAGTCGCCCGCCGCGTCGTACGTCCCGCAGGTCAGCATCACCGCGTTGACCTGCTTGGCCTGGCTGCGGGTGAGCAGCCGGCTGCCGTCGGCGCGGATGCCGTGCCGGGCGAGGAAGGTGGTCGCCAGGGCGAGGTCCGCGCAGGAGGCGGCGACGGAGCACTGGCGGAAGTACTGGTCCAGGAGCACCGGCACCGGGTTGTCGATGTTGCCGTAGGCGGCCATGAAGTGGCCCAGGGCGGCGTTGCGGTCGCCGTGCGCGGCCTCGGAGGCGGCGACCTCCTTGTCGAAGTCCAGCGCCGGGTTGCCGCTCTCCGTGCGCAGGAACGTCAGCAGTTCGCCCGCCGCGTCCCCGGTCCGGCTGTGCAGTCGGTCGGTGACCACCAGCGCGCCCGCGTTGATGAACGGGTTGCGCGGGATGCCGCTCTCGTACTCCAGCTGGACCAGGGAGTTGAAGGGGTTGCCGGAGGGCTCGCGGCCCACGTGCTCCCAGAGTTCGTCGCCCTCACGGGCCAGGTCGAGCGCGAGGGTGAAGACCTTCGTGAGGGACTGCGTGGAGAACGGCTCGCGCCAGTCCCCCACGCCGTACACCGTGCCGTCCAGCTCGGCGACGGCCATGCCGAAACGGCGCGGATCGCAGGCCGCGAGCGCCGGGATGTAGTCGGCGGGCCGGCCTCGGCCGGGGGTCCGCTCGATCTCACCGGCGATGCGTTCCAGGACCGGCTGGAAGGTCATGGACGAGGTCATGATCACCATTGTGCCTCCGGGTCGGTCCTGGTGCGCCCCGCGGTCAGACCATGGCGGCGGGCCCGCTGCCCGCGAGGATCTCCGGCCGCAGCAGCGCGGCCAGCGTCTCGGCCGGCAACAGGCCCTTCTCCAGCACGAGTTCGGCCACGCCCCGGCCGGTGGCGAGGGCCTCCTTGGCGATGTCGGTGGCGGCCGTGTAGCCGATGTGCGGGTTGAGCGCGGTGACCAGGCCGATGGAGTTCTCCACCGTCCGGCGCAGCACCTCGGTGTTGGCGGTGATCCCGTCGACGCAGCGCTCGGCGAGGGTCAGGCAGGCGGCGCGCAGATGGGTGATGCTCTCCGACAGGGAGTGCAGGATGATCGGCTCGAAGGCGTTCAGCTGGAGCTGTCCGGCCTCGGCGGCCATGGTGATGGTGACGTCGTTGCCGATCACCTCGAAGGCGACCTGGTTGACGACCTCGGGGATCACCGGGTTGACCTTGCCGGGCATGATGGACGAACCGGCCTGCACCGGCGGCAGGTTGATCTCACCGAGGCCCGCGCGCGGGCCGGACGACAGCAGTCGCAGGTCGTTGCAGCTCTTGGAGAGTTTGACCGCGATCCGCTTCAGCACGCCGGACACCTGCACGAACGCCCC
Source organism: Streptomyces sp. NPDC005574 (assembly GCF_040605435.1). NCBI lineage: Bacteria > Bacillati > Actinomycetota > Actinomycetes > Kitasatosporales > Streptomycetaceae > Streptomyces > Streptomyces sp. NPDC005574. Next base: position 10,428 of record NZ_JBEXCW010000130.1, on the reverse strand, counting down.
GCAGTCCTGGGTGGCTTCGACCAGGTTGGCCGCCGTGACCAGCGGCAGCCCCGTGATCTCGGCGAGGTGGCGGCGGGCCGACTCGGCGTATCCGGCGGGGGCGTTGAGGCCGGTTCCGATGGCGGTGGCACCGAGGTTGATCTCGTGGATCAGCTCGACGGCCTCGGCGAGCCGCAGGCGGTCCTCGTCGAGCATGACGGCGTACGCGGAGAACTCCTGGCCGAGGGTCATCGGCACCGCGTCCTGGAGCTGGGTGCGGCCCATCTTCAGGACGTCGTGGAACTCGACGGCCTTGCGGGCGAAGGCGTCCTGGAGCACGGCCATGGCCTGCAGCAGCCCCCGCACGGCGAAGACGGTCGCGACCTTGACGGCGGTCGGGTAGACGTCGTTCGTGGACTGGCCGAGGTTGACGTCCTCGTTGGGGTGCAGCCGCGCGTAGTCGCCCTTGCCGTGTCCCAGCAGCTCCAGCGCGCGGTTGGCGATGACCTCGTTGGCGTTCATGTTGGTGGAGGTGCCGGCGCCGCCCTGGACGACGTCGACGACGAACTGCTCGTGCAGGGCGCCCGCGCGGATCTCGCGGCAGGCCGCGACGACGGCGGCGGCCTTCTCGGGTGTGAGCAGGCCCAGTTCCTCGTTGGCGAGGGCGGCGGCCTCCTTGACGGCTGCCAGGGCGTCGATGAGATGCGGGTAGGCGGAGATGGGGGTCCCGGTGATGGGGAAGTTCTCCGTGGCGCGCAGGGTGTGGATGCCCCAGTACGCCCCGACGGGGACGTCGCGGTCGCCGAGCAGGTCGTGCTCGCTGCGGGTGGCTGCGGCGGTCATGGGGGTGCTGGCCTTCTCTCGGACGAGGAGTACGGGTGAGCGGTGAGGGCCTGCCGGCGGGTCGCCGCGGCGTCGCGGCGACGCTGAGCGACGCCTCAGGTGAGCGGGTCCAGCGCGCGGGCCGGGCGGACGCTGCCGACGGGCCTGCCGCCACCGAACAACGGCTCACCGGCGAACGCGGTGAGGGCGGCGGGATCGACGCCGGCCCGGGCGAGCGCCGCCGCGGTGACCGGGACACGGGCCCGGTCCGCGCCGTCGGCGATCTTCACGGCGACGGCCCGGCCGTCCGGCAGCGCGGCCACCTGTACGCCCTCGAAGCCGTCCTTGGTGAGCAGTCCGGGCACGGCCCGCATCAGCGCGGCCACGTCCCGGCCGGCGCCGGAGGCCATCTCGGGGTGGGCGCGCATCGCGTCCGCCACCCGTGCCTCGGGGGTGCCGGGGGCGGCGGTGGTGATCCGCGCGGCCGCCCGGGCGAGGCCGTGCAGGGAGACGGCGAACAGGGGCGCGCCGCAGCCGTCGACGCTCACCTGGGCGACGCGCTGTCCGCTGAGGTCCTCCGCGATCTCGGCGATCGCCTGCTGGAGCGGGTGGCGGGGGTCGAGGTAGTCGTCGAGGGACCAGCCGTTGAGCCGGCTGACGTACAGCATGGCGGCGTGCTTGCCGGAGCAGTTCTGGGCGAGCCGGGACGCCGGCCGGCCCTCGCGCAGCCAGGCTTCGCGGACGGCCGGCCCGAACGGCAGGTCGGGGGTGTTGCGCAGGGCGTCCTCGGTGAGGCCGGCGAGCTCCAGGATGCGCCGGGCGCCGGCGAGGTGGCGTTCCTCGCCGGAGTGGCTGGCGGCGGCGAGGGAGAGCAGCTCACCGTCGAGGGGCAGTCCCGCCCGGACCATGGCCACGGCCTGGACGGGCTTGAGCGCCGAGCGCGGGTAGCAGGCGGCCTCGATGTCGCCGATCTGGAGCCGGACCTCGCCGCCGGCGCCGAGGACGACGACGGAGCCGTAGTGGATGCCCTCGGTCATCCCGCCGCGTATCAGGTGGGCGACGGGGGCGTGGAGGGGTTCACGGACGACGGGTGGGTCCGCGACGGAGCTGGTGTACATCACTGCCTGGTGGTCGTGGGCGGGTGCGCGGGTCACGCGTCCGCTCCGGTGGTCGGGGTGCGGGCGGCCCGGGCGCGGACGGCGAACCATCCGGCGACCAGGGCGGCGACGATCAGCGGCAGGCACAGCACCGTGGTGCGTCCGGCGCCGCCGTCGGCGTACATGAGGACCAGGACGGTGGCGAGGAAGGCCAGCGTCACGAGTTCGGTCCAGGGGGAACCCGGCAGGCGGTAGCCGGGGCGGACGAGTTCGCCCCGCTGGGTCCTCCGCCAGAAGAGCAGGTGGCAGAGCATGATCATGCCCCAGGTGGAGAGGATGCCGATCGCGGCGAAGTTCAGCACGATCTCGAACGCGTCGGCGGGCACGACGAAGTTGAGGCCGACGCCGAGCACGCAGATGCCGCTGGTGAGCAGGATGCCGCCGTAGGGGACCTGGCTGCGGCTCATCACGCCGGTGAACCTCGGGGCGGAGCCGGACATGGCCATGGAGCGCAGGATGCGGCCGGTGGAGTAGAGACCCGAGTTGAGCGAGGACATGGCCGCGGTGAGGACCACGAGGTTCATGACACCGCCGGCCGCCGGGATGCCCACCTTGGACAGCACGGTGACGAAGGGGCTCTCACCGGCGGAGTACTTGTCCCAGGGCAGCAGCATCGACAGCAGGACCACCGAGCCGACGTAGAACAGGCCGACGCGCCACATGATCGAGTTGATCGCCTTCGGCATGATCTTCTCGGGGTTCTCGGTCTCGCCGGCTGCCACACCGACCAGTTCGACGGAGGCGTAGGCGAACACGACGCCCTGGATGATCAGCAGCATGGGCAGCAGACCGCTGGGGAAGATGCCGCCGTTGTCGGTGATCAGGGAGGGGCCGGGGGTGGCGCCGTCCACGGGGTGCCGCGTGACGAGCAGGAAGATGCCGATGCACATGAAGATCACCAGGGCGCTGACCTTGACGATGGCGAACCAGAACTCCAGTTCGCCGAAGATCTTCACCGAGATCAGGTTCACCGTGAGGACCACGGCCAGGGCGATCAGCGCGATCACCCACTGCGGGACGTCGGAGAACATGCCCCAGTAGTGGGTGTAGGTCGCCACCGCGGTGATGTCGGCGATCCCGGTGGTGGCCCAGTTCAGGAAGTACATCCAGCCCGCGGTGTAGGCGCCTTTCTCCCCGAGGAACTCCCTCGCGTACGACACGAAGGCTCCGGAGGACGGCCGGTACAGGACGAGTTCGCCCAGGGCCCGCACCACGAGGAAGGCGAAGACCCCGCAGACCGCGTAGGCGATGAACAGGGACGGGCCCGCGTCGGCGAGCCGGCCGCCGGCGCCGAGGAAGAGGCCCGTGCCGATCGCGCCGCCGATGGCGATCATGTTGACGTGCCGGGACTTCAGGGACTTGCTGTAGCCCTCGTCCCCGGCGTCGACGTGCGCGGCCGGTGTGCGGGTCTCCTGCTGGAGGTGCTGCTCGCTCACGCCTCGGGTCCGCCTTCCATGGGGGTGTCCGCGCGCAGGGGGTTGCGCACGATGTCGGTGAGGGTGGTCTCGACGCGGTCGAGGTGATGGGTCATGGCCTCGACGGCGTCGTGCTCGCTGCCGTCGAGCAGTGCCTCGACGATCGCCCGGTGCTCGCGGTTGGACTGCTCGCGGCGGCCGCCGAGTTCGTTGAGGAAGGCGGACTGGCGGGCCAGCGCGTCGCGGATCTCCTCGATGACCCGGCGGAAGACCGGGTTCTGGGCGGCCTCGGCCACGGCGAGGTGGAAGAGCGAGTCCATCGCGACCCACGCGGTGGTGTCCGTCTCCTGTTCCATGCGGTCCAGGAGGTGGGCGAGGTGGTCCAGGTTCTCGGGGGTGCGGCGCAGCGCCGCGTAGCCCGCGACCGGGATCTCGATGTGACGGCGCACCTCCAGCAGGTCGCTGGCCGCATAGTCGCCGAAGGTGGGGTCCTCGACGGTGCTCGCGACCACGAAGGTGCCCTTGCCGGTCTTGGAGACCGTCAGCCCCATGGTCTGCAGGGCGCGCAGGGCCTCGCGCAGGACGGGGCGGGAGACCTCGAGGGTGCGGCACAGCTCCGCCTCGGAGGGGAGCTTGTCGCCGATGGCGTACGCGCCGCGTTCGATGGCGCCGCGGAGGTGGGCCAGCACCGCTTCCATGGCGCTGACGCGCCGCGGGACCGCACCACCTGTCTGGCTGTCTGACAGGTTCACGGAAGTGATCCTGCGGGCGGCGGGAGCGCACTGTCAAGGCGGGTGAAAGAAAGGATTCACGGGGTGTGCGGCCTGAAAGCAGGCCGCACACCCCGTGAGACGGGTTCGCTCAGCTGTCGAGCACGCCCCCGGCGAGCAGCCCGAAGAGGGCGAGGCCGACCACGATCCGGTAGATCACGAACGCGTTGAAGGAGTGCTTGGCGACGTACTTCAGCAGCCAGGCGATGGAGCCGTAGGCGACCAAGAACGAGACGGCGGTGCCGACCAGGAGGGGGGCGGCGCCGACGCCGGTGCCCAGGGCGTCCTTCAGCTCGTACAGCCCGGCGCCGGTAAGCGCGGGGATGCCGAGGAAGAAGGACAGACGGGTCGCGGCGACCCGGTTCAGGTCGAGGATCAGGCCCGTGGACATGGTGGCGCCGGAGCGCGAGAAGCCGGGGAAGAGCAGGGCGAGGATCTGCGAACTGCCGACCAGCATCGCGTCCTTGAACGTGGTGTCGTCCTCCCCGCGCTTGTGCCGGCCCATCTGGTCGGCCGCCCACATCACGGCGCTGCCGGCGATCAGCGAGCCGGCGACCACCCACAGGGAGGCCAGCGGTCCTTCGATCAGCGGCTTGGCGGCCAGGCCGACGATCACGATCGGGATCGTCGCGTAGATGACCCACCAGGCGAACTTGTAGTCGTGGTGGTAGCGCTCCTCCTTGTTCCGCAGGCCGCGGCCCCAGGCGGTGACGATCCGCACGATGTCCTTGAAGAAGTACACGAGCACGGCGGCGATCGCGCCGACCTGGATGACGGCCGAGAATCCCACGACCGCGTCGTTGTCGACGGGGATGTTCATCAGCCCCTCGGTGATCTTCAGATGGCCGGTGGAGGAGACGGGCAGGAACTCGGTCACCCCCTCGACGGCTCCGAGAATCGCGGCCTGACCGACGTTGATGACGCTCATGGGATCCAGTTCTGAGGAGTGGGCCGACTGTCGACTGTGCTGTAGAAAGTCTGAACTACGCGTGCGGGGTGCCCGGTCGCCCGGGGGCGTCAGACGGATCTCCGCGAGGCCGCGAAGATCCTGTACGGCCCCCGCACAGCACCCTGCGACCACAGGGCCCGGTCGAGCGGCACCCCGGCCTGGGCCGGGGTCGAGACCCGCCACGACGATGCCGACGACGTTGGCAGCAGCGTAGAGGCCCGCCCCCCGTCCCGGTCAGCCGCAGTGTCTCGCAGGAGAGCGTGGAGCACGTCGTCGGGGCGCCGCACAGACCGGTTCCCCGGAAGGAGCTGGAGACGGGAGTCCGCGGCACCGACGGCCACCGCGCCGGTCGGCGGGCCAGGACGAGGCAGCCTGCGAGGTGGACCGCGAAGGCCCCCAGGGGAAGACCGAGTCGTGCCGGGCCCGCATCGCACGGTCGGTGAGGTGGCGCGGCGGGGCGCCGACCGTCGCCCCGGCGACCACCAGTGGCCGGTTCACAACGACCTCTTACCCTTCGCGTCGCCCTTCGTGTCCGTTTCGCCGGGAGTGCCGCTCCCGCTCCCCCGGCGGCCGGTGGACCGGACGGCCTACGGCGCCGAAGCCCGCGATGTCGGAGCGCGAGGATGATCGCCTCCGGGCGAAAGGCCGACGCCGGGCCCGCGCCCGGGTCATCTCGGGGCGGGCGCCTCGCACACCGCCACGCCCCGCTCCCACAGGCTCCCCAGCACCAGGTGCCCGGCGGCCTCGCAGACGGCGGTGACCATACGGAAACCCGAGCGGCGGCGGGCGAGGTACTGGACGACCGCCCCCTGGTCGTCGAACGCCATCACCCCGATCGTCCCGGTGGGGCGGAAGGGGGCGCGCACCGCGACGCGGGCGGCGGTACGGCGGACCGCCGGTGTCCCCCGCCGCAGCAGGTCGAGCGGGGGCACCCGGGGGCCCGCGAGGGCGACCCGGATCAGCCCGTCGGGGCCACCGCGCCACAGGTTGTCGGGCATGCCGGGGAGGTTCTCGGCGAACGGCTCGCCCCGCCCGGCCTTCGGCCCGGTGAGCCAGTAGCGGGTCAGCCGGTACGCGCCGGTCTCGGCGACGACGAGGAAGGACTCGTCGCCGCTCGCCGCGACGCCGTTGGCGAACCGGAGCCCCTCCAGCAGCACTTCGGGGGTGTCGGCGCCGGGCGCGAGGCGCAACAGCCGTCCGGTCGCGGTGTCTTCGACGAGGTCGCCGATCCACTGCTCCAGGGGGTAGCGGCGGCTGGAGACGGTGAAGCAGACGCTGCCGTCGGAGAGGGCGACCACGTTGCTGCAGAACCTCAGCGACTCCCCCGCCACCGAGTCGGCGAGGACCCGGACCAAGCCGTCGGCCAGGTCGACGCGCAGCAGGCCGCGTTCGGCGTCGCACACCAACAGGTCGCCGTCCGGCAGCAGTTCGAGGCCCAGGGGTCTGCCCCCGGTGTCGGCGAGCACGTCGACGCGGGTGGCCGCCGGGTCGGTCAGACCGTCGATGCGCAGGATGCGGCCGTCCTCCACGCCGGTGATCACCCGGCCCCGGTCGTCGGCGACCACGTCCTCGGGGCCGCGGCCGCCGATCGCGATGTAGTGCCGTGGGACGAGAGCCGTGGGACGTTCCATGCGCGTGTGTCCTTCCCTGTCGCCCGAAGGGCCTCGCGGGTGCGTACCCCCTGGCGGCGGCCACCCCACCGGGATGCGGCGGCCGTCGCGGCACACCGGACCTCACCGGCGGGTCCCGGCGCGCCCGCATTCAATCAGCCTCCGGCGGCCGGACGCCACGCCACCGGCCTTGCGGCCACCGGCAGTTGGCTCGCCGGCTCTCGCCTCACCAGCCCTTCTCGAACATGCGGGCCACCTCGGCTATGCGGACCTCGTCACGACGGTAGTAGGTGCGCCGCCGGATCGTCCTGGTGCGCAGCAGGCCGACGTCCACGAGCAGACCGAGGTGGGTGGCCGCGACCGGGCGGGGCACGCCGAGTCTGCGGGCGACGGCGTCCGCGGTGACCCCGTCCTCGACGGGGTCACCGTGCCGCTGCGGCGGGAAGTGCGCGACCGGGTCCTTCAGCCATTCCAGGATGTCCAGCCGTCTCGCACTGACGGAAGTCCTCAGCATCTCGTCCCCTCCGTCCGAGCCTCCCCGACCGCGTCCGTCCACTCTCCCGCAGACCGGGACGGCATGTCCGCGACTCCGCACCTTTTGTCCGATAACCGAACTGCCATGCGAGGGAAGAGCGTTCGAGTCGCCTCCGCACAACGGCCGGAGACCCGCCCCACCTGTGCGGGCGAGGCGTCGGCCGACGCGACTGGGACGCGGCGGCACCGGGCCGAGCGCCGGTCCCCGGCCAGGGGCCGACCGGTCCGCTCGCGGCGGGCGCACCACCGGACGCGCCGCGCGCGCCCCGCCCTCGCGCCTCCCCCCGCCCATGACCCTCGCCCCGCCGCCCGGAGTCGTAAAGTCGTGACCATGAACAATCCGGGGGGCCGGCGCAGACCGCCGACGATTCACGACGTGGCGCGGGTGGCGGGCGTGTCTCGCGGCACCGTCTCGCGCGTCCTCAACGGCGGGCACTACGTCAGCCCGGCCGCCCTGGAGGCGGTGAACGCGGCCATCCGCAAGACCGGCTACGTCGTCAACCGGCACGCCCGCTCGCTGATCACCGGGCGGTCCGACTCGGTCGGCTTCCTGCTCACCGAGCCGCAGGAGCGGTTCTTCGAGGACCCCAACTTCAACGTCCTGCTGCGGGGCTGCACCCAGGCCCTGGCCGCCCACGACGTACCGCTCCTGCTGATGCTGGCCGGCACCGAGGACGAACGGCGGCGGATCACGCGGTACATCACGGCCGGCCACGTGGACGGCGTACTGCTGGTCTCCAGCCACTCCGGGGACCCGGTGGCCGAGGAGCTGCGCGCGGCGGGCGTCCCGCTGGTCGCCTGCGGCAAGCCGATCGGTCTCGGCTCGAAGGTGAGCTATGTGGCGGCGGACGACCGGGACGGCGCCCGGGACATGGTGCGCCACCTGCTGTCACTGGGCCGCCGTCGGATCGGCGTGGTCACCGGACCGCTGGACACCCCGGGCGGAGTCGAGCGCCTCGCCGGCTACCGCGAGGTCCTCACCGAGGCGGGCGCCGGCGTCGACGACCGGCTCGTGGTCTCCGGCGACTACAGCCGGGCCAGCGGCGAGTCCGGGGCCGAACGGCTGCTCGCCCAGGCACCCGACATGGACGCCGTGTTCGTCGCCTCCGACCTGATGGCGCAGGGGGTGCTGACGGCACTCGAACGGGCGGGGCGGCGGGTACCCGAGGACGTGGCGGTCGGCGGGTTCGACGACTCGCCCGCCGCGCTCTCGGCCCGCCCGGCCCTCACCACGATCCGGCAGCCGTGGGACCGCATCAGCGCGGAGATGGTCCGGGTGCTGCTGGCCCAGATCGGCGGCGAGGAGCCGGCGGCCGTGATCCTGCCGACCGAACTGGTGCGCCGGGAGTCGACGTAGACGGTGGGGTCCGCCCGGGAGTCGTCGGCCGGACCCGCCGGGACCGGTCAGGATTCGAGAAGCCACTCCGTGCCCCCGCGCCCTAGCGTGGAACCACCGGCGAGATCCGCCGGTCGACACCGACACCTCTCGTCGGTCCGCGCAATGACCAGGAGTACGACATGACCGACGGCCTCAAGACGATCATCTACCCCGTCAAGGACCTCGACGCGGCGAAGGCCCTGTTCAGCGCCCTGCTGGGGGTGGCGCCGTACGTCGACGAGCCGTACTACGTCGGTTTCCGGGCGGCGGAGCAGGAGATCGGCCTCGACCCCAACGGACACGCGAAGGGCATGACCGGGCCGGTCCCCTACTGGCACGTGGCCGACCTGCGGGGCACCCTCGCGGCGCTGCTGGCCGCCGGTGCGGAGACGCTGCACGACGTCCAGGACGTCGGTGGCGGCAAGCTGATCGCGTTCGTGAAGGACGCGGACGGCAACCTCGTCGGACTCACGCAGGACCCGGCCGCCTGAGAGCGGAATTACGTGCACGCTCACTAGTTGCACGCTCAACAACTAGCCCGAACGGTGTTACCGTGCGGGTATGGCAGTCAAGACAGCCGACACCGGGCTGGAAGAACGCTGGCGGGACATCCTGTCGGTGCACGCGCGGACCCTGTGCGAGATCGACCGCGTCCTGCACCCGCACGGTCTGGGCGGCAGCGACTTCGAGGTGCTCGACCTGCTCGCCACCGAGTCGCCCGCCGAGGGCGACCAGTGCCGGGTGCAGAACCTGGCCGGCCGGATCCACCTCAGCCAGAGCGCCCTGTCGCGCCTCATCGGGCGGCTGGAGAAGGACGGACTCGTGGAGCGCTCGGTGTGCGTGGAGGACCGGCGCGGTGTGTGGGTGGCGCTCACCCGCAAGGGACGCGCCCTGCACGCCGAGGTGCTCCCCGTCCAGCGGGAGGTGCTGGCCCGGATGCTCGGCGCGACCCCGCCCCCTCGCGGCTGATTCGGCGCCAGACGCGGGATCGCCCCCGTACACGCCAGGGCCCGGCCGCTCCCCTTCGGTGAGGGAGCGGCCGGGCCCTTCGCGATCGGTCCCGGCCCTAGGGGCGGGCCAGCAGGGTGCGCACGCCCTCGGAGGTGAGCGTCAGCGGATGCCGGGAACCGCCGTCGATGGACAGCGACAGCTCCTCGGCGGGCCACTGCGCGGCGAGCGCGCCCAGCGGCACCAGGCGGTAGCGCGACACGAACGGCAGCAGTTCGGCCATCGCCGGTTCCGAGGTGAACACCGGAACCACCGGGTCGCCGTCCTCCTGTTCGAGCACGGGCAGCGCCACCGCCGTGGGGTCGGCGGTCTCCTCCTGGTTCGCGTCGTCGGGTACCGGCACAAGCACGTCACTGCTCGCGAGCGCGTCCAGCGCCGCTGTGTCGTCGGTGTTCACCGTCAGCGCGTCCAGCGCCTGCTGGGCCGGGGTGGCGGTGTTGTCGTACGCGGGTGTCTCCATGGCAGATTCCCTGGTAGCGGCGGTCGTACGGACCACGTGGGCTTGATCGCCCGGGGCGCGGTCCCCCACGCGTACCCGAGCGGACCCGCGGCAACCCTCGGGTTATCGGTGAATCGGACGCCCGACCGCCGGCCGGCCCGCCCACCGCCCACCCCCGCACCCGCACCCGCACCCGCACCCGCAGCGTGGTCCCGGGGGATGTCAGCCGGTGTGGAGGGCGGTGCGCAGGGTGGTGACGGCGAGGGTGATGGCGGCTTGGGCGGCGTGGGTCTCGCGCAGGGCGTTGAGCATGACGAAGTCGTGGATGATGCCCTGGAAGCGGACGGCGGTGACGGGGACGCCGGCC
>NZ_JBEXCW010000129.1:0-17398 GCF_040605435.1 Streptomyces sp. NPDC005574 | reverse complement strand
GCCGGTGTGAGACCTCAACGGGAGTCCTCCCGGACGGGGCAGTCGGCTATGAAGCAGAAACCCCCACGGCGCGAGCCGTAGGAATCCCCCTCGTTTACGAGGGGGAGGAAGTCAAGACATTCGTTCCTCGCGGTCAGGCTTGACAGGCGTAGGACGTGAGGCGATCGGCGAGCGCGGTGACGAGGTCGCGCAGTTCATCGGGGCGCTCGATGACGAACGGCCGGTCGAGTGAGGCGAGTACCGGAGGCAACCAGTCGAGCCGCTCCGCCCGCAGCTCGACGCGCAGCCAGCGCTCGGTTGCCCGGTCCTCGCCTGCCACGGGCTCGGGCTGCTCCAGGCTCGCGACGCTGGCGGGAAGGTGGGCGCGGATCTGCCCGACCGTGCCGTGGATCCGCAAGGTCACCTCATGCCGGTACTCGGCCGTGGCGAACGCTGACAACACGCGCTGTGCCGGACCGGGACCCACGGGCGCTTCGAATGAGCCGGGCAGGGCCCGCGCGTCTGCGATGCGATCGAGCCGGAAGGTTCGGTCCTCGCCGATCTGGGCGTCCTTGCCCGTGACGTACCACCGGCCCGCATGGGCGACGATCCCGTACGCGTGCAGTGTGCGTTCGCTGCGCCGTCCGTCGCGGTCGGTGTAGCGGATCGAGACCGGTCGGCGGTGGCGCACCGCATCGGCGATGGTGAGCAGGACCTCGGCGTCCGGGGTGTCGAACTCGCCGGGCTGATCCGTGAAGGCGAGAGCTTCCAGGAGTGTGTCGAGCCGATGGGCGATGTGCTTGGGCAGCACCCGCCGGATCTTGGCCGATGCCGTCTCGCTTGCCGTGTGCTCCGTCGTCGTCAGCCCTGCTCGGCGGCCGGCGACCAGGCCGAGCAGCACGGCCAGCGCCTCGTCGTCGCTGAGCATGAGCGGAGGCAAGCGGTACCCGGGGGCGAGCCGGTAGCCGCCGTAGCGGCCGCGCAGCGATTCCACGGGCACGTCCAGGTCGATCAGCTGGTCCACATACCGCCGCACAGTGCGCCCTTCGACGCCGAGCCGGTCGGCGAGTTCGGCCACAGTCCGGGTGCCGCCCGACTGCAGCAGCTCCAGGAGGGTCAGCACGCGGGCGGTTGGTCGAGGCATGTTCGCACCCTAACGGGAATACAGGACCGATTCTGTCCACTATTTCTCCTAGCCTGCGACGTGCACGCCTCCAGCACAGCCAAGGAGATTCCCATGGACTTCGTCTCGATCCGCATCATCACCAGCGACGTAGCGCGCCTCGTCGAGTTCTACGAGCGAGCCACAGGAGCGCGGGCGACGTGGGCCACCGAGGACTTCGCCGAACTCAAGGCCTCGGGCGCCACCCTCGCGATCGCCGGCACCCGCACCGTCCCGCTGTTCGCCCCGGGCTCTGCCCGCCCGGCGGACAACCACAGCGTGATCACCGAGTTCCTCGTCGACGACGTGGACCGCGTTCACCAGAACCTCACCGGCTTCGTCACCGACTTCGTCACCGAGCCCACCACGATGCCCTGGGGCAATCGGTCGCTGCTGTTCCGCGACCCCGACGGCAACCTCGTCAACTTCTTCACCCCCGTCACCCCAGCGGCCATCGAAAAATTCGCACGCTGACGCCACGCACAGCCACTCACACGGGGGTCCTGAGATCCCAGGGCTCCCGGTGAACGCGGCCGCCGAGTCCAGGAGCGCCACCAGCACAGGACATCCGGACGCACCGCTGACGTGACAGGTCGGGTGCGGGGCTGCTCGCCCTGCGGGCGAATACTGCAACTCTCGCATACCGACACTCCACCAGTGCCGCCTCACCCACCACCTGACCATCACCTCGGCCCCGGCTACGGCAAACCATCCACACCCAGCTCCCCCGCTGACAGCAACGGGTGCTGTGGTCCCCTGTATTGCAGAGATCTTGCGGCAAAGCTGCGGCCAGGGCAGCAGCGGGTGCCCGGACGGGACAGCGTCAGGCGCTGCCTGTGGCAACGGCCGCGCGGAACTCCCGAGTCGGCGCTGCCAGCACAGGTACGTTCCGCCGATCGTGCCGCAGGCGCCCTCCCAGACGCGGTGCCCGGCGTGGCGCTCGTAGTCCGAGACCTACTTCGCGAGGCGGGGCTGCCCCGATGCCAGTCGGCGTCGCTGGAATCGGGGCTACGGGCGTGGGCGGGGGCGATGGTGGTTTCAGCTGAGTCGGTAGTTGAGGAGCGCGATGCGGCTGGGGGTGCAGCTGCGTGCTCGCTACTCGGTGTGCCGGACCGCCTTCTTCACCTCAAGCTCCACGCCGGCCCGCATCGCGCCCTGCTCTTTCGCGTGCACGGTGACTGCGCCCCGCACGTCCTGGGCCAGGTCGCGCCATGCCTGCCATGCGGTCTCGTAAGCGGACGGGTCACCTTTGCTGCGTAGGCCTTGTACGGTCGCGTGCGCCTGGTCGGCGGCGCGTTGCTTCTCCACGAGTTCTTCGAAGGTGTGTGCCACGTAGGGACCCTAAACCGTGCACGACCGGACCCCTCCCCGCGACGTGCGCAGCAGGGAGCTCGCTCGTCCATTCCTCGGTCGCGCCGTCGTCGCTCGCGAGCTCCCCGCACGAGACAGGCTGCTCAGCCTTGCGGTTCCTGCGGCTTGACGTCGAGCTCGCGCAGATTTTGGTCTTTGAGCTCGGTGCGAGCCTCCGTTCGGTGACCACGGGCGATGTAGTCCCGCACGACCGCCTCGATCGCGTCCTGGGGCGAGCCGATCCCCGCCAGGACCATCACTTCCACTACGAGTTCGGCGTCGAGACTGATATTGACCTTGGCCACTGTGCCCCCTCATCGCGTCGCAGCCGACGTTGGCCGCTCATGGTTCCGTACCACGCGCTGCGCCTGCACCACCTTGAACCACGACGAGCGCCGCGGCTGTGGCCAGGATGGCTTCCCCGCGCCCGCCCGCCATGATGCGGCGGCACAGGGCTTTGATCTGGGTGAGGGTGTTGACCTGTTCGTCGCTGACGACGATGGGGGCTGAGCGGACCCTGTCATCGACGCGAGTGATGCGGGACCAGTCCTCGGGGGTCGCGGTGCCGCTGCGCAGGTGGTGCAGGCCGACGCGATCAGCAAATCTGTGACATGCATGTCACAGATGCCACCTCAACAGCATGCGATGGGCGGCGGAACACGCTGCGATACCGCTGCACCGTTTTCCTCGCTAATCGCCCCTGTGCCGGTCCGCCGCCGCGGGTGCCGGTGCGGGCAGCGTCGTCGCCGTGAAGATGCGCCCTCACCGGTTCGGGCGGACGGTGGAGGGGTGGCACATCCACTCGTACCACCAGGAGAGACCCCGCCCGTCGAGGGCTCCATCGCGGAAGCGCATCAGGAGCGGCCGGATGGCGGGATCTGGGAACACCCCTATTTCTGGCTCGGGCTGGTCGTGATCGGCTCGCTGGTCGTCGCCGCGTACTTCGTGGCCAGGATCAGCGGCCTCTGACCTCTGGCTCGGCGCGTCGTCTGCGATTTCCTGGCCATGCGCTCTTGTCGCGCTCGACGCAGGGCAGCCCAAACGCCGCCTGCGACTCCCTCAGCCCGCGCCGGCGTCCCAGTAATCCGACGGACGTGGCGCGCCGGCAACTGCAGTGCCTACGGTGACGGTCACGGATCTCCTGGGATCCATCGCGCCCGGGGTGGGGAGGTCAAACCATGCCCCGGGTACGACCCCTGCACTCCGGCTCCCAGTGACCGATCCGGCTCACCCTTGCGGACGCCCACACCGAGGTCCTGCGCCTGGTCGGCTACGTCGACAAGGACGTCGCCTCCTGGTTCGGACAGACCAGCCGAGTGCTTGCCCGAGCTGCCGTGCACCCGGCCCGGGCAGGTCGCCGGCCCGGCCGGGAATCGAGAACGGCAGGCGCGGACGCTTCCAGCGCGGCGGCTTCCTCGCGGCAGAGCTTGCACAGGTCGTCCTTCGAGGGGGCCCGGCCGCTGGGGAAGATGCGGCACCCGCACTCGCCACATGAACCGCGCGGAGGGCCCTCCAGCTCAGGCGGGGCTGGCAGCGCGGCCGCGCACCCGTCGATCATCTGCTGGAGCTCGCAGTCCCGGCAGACGCCGGACGGACGGGGCCTCGGGGCACAGGTTATTGGTCCGGGCTCGCGGGCTGCGCGACCAGCACCTCGAATGAGTTCCACTTCATGAAACCTTCGCAGGCCAGCGCCTTGCTGTTACGGCGGGCGTGGGGCCCTGGACGCCGGGCCGGTGGTCAGATCCGCCAGGAGCGGATGCGGTCGGCCGCGTCGTAGCCGTCGGCACGGCCAGCGTCGATGTCGCGGGCAAGGTCGATCAGCCCCCCGTACGGCGGGTCGATCGCCTCGCCCGCGGCGTCCATGTACGACACGACGATCGCGGCGCCGTATAGGGCGTTGCGGACCGGGAGGGGTCGCAGCCGGATCACGGCGTGCATGAGCGCAGCGGCCCGCCAAGCGCTGTCCACCCTGACGCCGACCTGCGGAGTGTTGACGCGGTGCCGGGCGACGGCGGCCACGAGGTTGGAGAAGTCGTGGACCTCCGGTTGCTTGGGCAGCACCTCCGCCTGGCGCTCCAGCAGCCAGCGGATATCGATGTGGAGCTCCACGTCAGGCGGCCCGCCCCGGGAACTGGGCGGCGTCCCGACGAGCGGGGGCGTCGTCGGGGAACGCCGCGTCGAAGGCGTCCGCGTTGTCGGCGACGAACTGGCGGAAAACTCCTGCGGCGCCCTCGAGTCGGGGGTCGCGGACCGCGTTGCGGGCGGCCTCGGTGATGAGCGCGGTAACCGTGGTCCCCTCGGCCTCGGCCCGCTCCTGCAGCTGCGCGTGGAGGTCCTCAGGGACCCGGATCGTCACTGACTTCGCCATGCCACGACCGTACAGCAGGGCGTACAGCACGGGGGGAGGTTTCGGCAGAGACGGATCCGTCCCCTGGGCTCGCTCACGGGCGTCAGTGCTCACCGGCGTGCGCGCCACCCTCGCCCAATTACTAATCAGGGGCGGTTGGCCCCTTGCTGGGACGCGCTCCTAGCCGGCGGGCGTTCCCGCCGAGGCTTCCTCCAGCGCCCTGCGCAGCAGGCCGACGGTGGACGCCAGCTGCTCCAGCGAGTCGGCCGTCAGCAGATCGGCGAGCCAGGAGCGCAGCCCGTCCTCGAACGTGGGCGTGGCGGCGGCCAGCACCTTCCTGCCCGCGAGGGTCAGTTCCAGCAGGGAGGACCGGCGGTTGCTGGGATTGGGGCGCCGGACCACCCAGCCGGCGGCTTCCAAGCGGTCCACTGCCTTGCTGGTCGCCCCGACGGTGATGGCAGCCTCCTGGGCCAGGTCGTTGACCCGGCAGTCGTCCCGGCCGTCGATGATGCGCAGGAACTCGAACTGGCCCATCGTCAGCACGTGCTCGGCGCGCAGTCGTTCGCTCAGCGCGTTGTAGAGCCTGGTCTCGTAGCGGACCAGGTCCATGAACACCTGCGTGAGGTCGGTCACACTCTACTCCAGATTCGTAGGAATAATATTCCTTGGAATATAGTTCCTGGTGAAGAACAACGTCATCTGGAGGATCCCATGAGCAAGACGCAGCGCGCGACAGTGGACACCCTGATGCGGCAGGGACCGTTCGACGGCAGCCTCCCCCCGGAGCAACTGCGCAAGGGCTTCGAGGCCCAGATGACCTCAGGCCCGGCACCGACCGGGGTCACCGTCACCCCCTCCATCCTCGGCGGGCGTCCCGCCCTGACCGTCGAGCCTGAGAGCAGCCCCGTCACCGGGACGATCATCCACTTCCACGGCGGATGCTGGGTCTTCGGCTCACCCGCCACGGCCCTGCAACTCACCGCCTCACTGGTGCGCCGCACCGGCGTCCGCGCCATAACGGTCGACTATCGGCTCGCCCCCGAACACCCCTTCCCCGCCGCCGTCCACGACGGCCTCGCCGCCTACCGCGACCTCCTGGGCCAGGGCGTTCCGGCCGAGCAGATCGTCCTGGCCGGGGAGTCGGCCGGCGGCGGCCTCACCGTCACCACCCTGCTCACCGCCCGCGAGGACGGACTACCGATGCCGGCCGCCGCGGTCGCCTTCTCCCCGGCCCTGGACGCCACTCTCTCGTGCGAGAGCATGACCACCAAGCACGACGCCGACCCGCTCTTCACCCGCGCGGACCTGACCTCCGTCTTCGCCCACTACCTGGCCGGACAGGACCCCCACCAGCCGCTGCTGAGCCCAGCCATCCACGCCGACCTGACCGGGCTGCCCCCGCTCCTGCTCCAGGCCGGCTCCAACGAGGTCCTGCTGGACGACTCCACCCGGTTCGCCGTCCGGGCGGCCACGGCCGGGGTCGACGTCCAGCTCGACATCACCGCCGACGTCCCCCATGTCTTCCACGCCTTTGAGGGGCAGCTGGACGAGGCCGACGCGGCTCTCGACCGCGCCGCCCGCTTCATCAGCGCCGCACTGGCCCGCACCTAGTAGACCTCCTCCCCCAGGTAGCTCAGGGCTTCGCGGAAGTCATCGAGGGCGGGCCCGAACTCGCGAGCGGCGGTGTGGAAGGTCGATCGGTCTGTAAGGATCTGGGCCAGTACCGGGGCTCCGCATCTCGGATGGTGCTTCACCAGTCGGCGAGCCAGGCCCACCCCGTCATCGAAGAGGGAGCGCACTTGCTCCACGAACAGATGGGTACGGTGCTCCCAGTAGACAGCGGAGCGGACGGTAAGTACCCGGTGTAGCCGGACCAGTTCAGCCAGGTGCCGCTCCGGATCTTCGGCGGCTCGCGCAGCAAGGGCGTCCACCGCTTCGCGCAGAGTGGTGCGACTGTCGAAGTAGCGCCGTTTGGCATCAGGGGACCACTGCATAGGCGTAGTTCCCGAAGGCGGACGCGGTCCGCTGGCCGTCGGTGGCTCTCTGAAGGCGCCGGAGCAGGACAGCAGAACCGCCCAGTAGGACGCCTGATAGCCGCTCCAGGACTTGCGCTCGCCGGTGGCGGCCAGCTCCGTCAGCAAGGCCAGCGCCTCTTGCCGTACGGTGGCTGCCTGTTCGCCTCGGCCGCAGGTGTCGAGCATCTGCGCGTACCCGATCAGCGAGTAGAGGTGGCAGGCCATCGGGCCCCGGTCGTTCGCGGCCTCGACCGCTTCCATGCTGACGAGTGTCCCGAAGGCGGCGAGTGCTTCGCTGGACCGGCCTGCGTCATCGAGAGCGGCGATCCACTGCAGGAGTGACCAGGCGAGACTCCCACTGCCGGGCCCGTTGGGCAGGATCGCCGCGACCCATTCGGTGAGGGCATCGGCAGCCTCGGCATACCGGCCTTCCTCGGAGAGACCGGCAGCCCAGTCTCGCAGCCCTTGGACCGCGGGGCCTCCGGACAGTTCGGCCTGCGCACGGCCGATGGAGAGCATCTCGGCGCGCATGGCGAGCCCTTCGGCGCGGCGGCCAAGCGTGTACAGCTCTCTCTGGCACGTGTCGAGTGCCTCGTACAGAAGATCCGCACGGGCAGGTTCGGCCGGATCGATGTCCCGCGCCGCGGCCACTGCTTCCTCGCGCAGCGCGAGACAGGCCGGATGCTGCTGGCCGGAGCTGGAGTCGTAACTCAGGCGCTGCAATGCCTTGACCAGGCGGGGGAGGTAGGAGGCGGGACTGACCTGGGCGAGCACCCGGTATGCGTCGACTTCCTCGCGTGGCGTGCGGCGTCCTGACGCAAGCAGTATGTTCCGCGCCCGCAGGATGTCGTCCTGATCCACTTTTCCCGAGTGATTCATGACGGAGATTCTGGGCGTCTCGGAGAAGGCCGAACAAGCCTGGTGACCTGTGCCGTTCGTCCTACTGAAACAGCCTCTGACCTGTCATGATGGGTGTGCCCTGACATCCGCCAGAGTCTGCAGGAGATGGTCCTCGACAGGTTCGGCGACCACGTCGTCGTATGCGACGCCGACACCGACGTCGTGCCGGTCTTCATCGCCCACGGGCAGTGGGTCGGCATGGTGAACAACCCCTACGCCATCGTCATCGTCACCCTCATCGACATCCACGAGCGCGGGACCGGCGGTGACGCCTGATGCCGCCACCGCCACGCAGGCCCGGACCGTCCTGGAGCGGTTCCCCGCCGGAGGCCCCCGCGGCTCCTGGCCGGCCGAAGAGCACGCCGCCCCGCGCGCCCAAGCATCAACGCCCAGGTCGTGATGGACCTCGGTCGCGACCAGTTCCTCGTGGTCACCGACACCACCCCTCAGTAGCACCACCGCGAGCGCCGCGCGCGGACCCTCCCGGCCGGGCGCGGCGATCCGCCGTTCCCGCCGCGACCGCAGGGACCCCGAAGTCGAAGACGTCGATCAGCTGGGCGAGGACGCCACGCGGGAACAGCCATTTGCGCGCTCGGTAGCAGCCTCCGCTGGTTGCCCCATGAGATGGCGTGTTCAGCCCTTCGCCGGAAGCATCAGGCGGGTCAGGCTGCGGTCGTGCGGGCGGCTGAGCAGCAGCAGCGAGCAGGTGGCGCCGATCAGCGCGCAGAACATGTCCCACTGGGTGTCCCACACATCGCCCTGAGTGGCCAGGAACGCGTCGGCAGCCTGTCCGCCGATCACGGCCGCCGCCCACTCCAGCATCTCGAAGACCGCGCTGAAGGCGAGGCAGGCGCAGACGGTCAGCGGGGCGAGCCAGCGGCTGCCACGCAACGGCGAGGTGCGGACGAGGAGTTCCCGGACCAGGATCGCCGGGACGAACCCCTGCATGAGATGGCCGAAGCGGTCATAGGGGTTGCGCTCCAGGCCGAACCAGTCGCGCATCCATTCACCGGCAGGCACCTCCGCGTAGGTGTAGTGCCCGCCCACGACGAGAACCAGTGCGTGCACGGCCAGCAGACCGCACAGCAGGCCGCTCAGCGGGAACCGCTTGCGCAGCAGGACCAGCAGCGGCAGGCCCAGAATCACCCAGACCGTCTCCAGCAGCCAGGTGGTCGGGTCCTTGGCGCCCCACACGGACACACCGAGCGCCGCAGCGACCAAGAGCGCGAACACGGCGGGCAGCCGACGTCCGGAGTAGGCCGGTCGTGCGTCCGGCGACGGGATGACAGTCGGGTGGATGGCGGGCATCGCTGACTCCTCATGTCCGGGGGTGTGCCCTCATCCTTGGGCCCGCCGTGAACCCCCGGCATGAGTACGTGTACTCAACTGCGGTGTCTGAGTGCCCGGTCAGGGCCCAGCCCGCATCCGTCATCTCTCGGAGATGGACCCTCCCTGTCGTCTCGAGGCCAGCTGTTCTGCTATCTCCTTGATCCAAGCATTGGTCTTCGCCGGGTCATTGAGGGTGTCTGTCCAGGCGTCCGGGTCCCGCCCTTGCCCTGCTCCTGCTGGCCGGCTGGACTGCCCTGATCTGACGGTCTTCCGTCCCGCCCCGCCCACGCTGCCACTGACGGGCGAGCCCCGGCGATGGACCGGATGGCCGGGGCCTGCACTCCCGGAGGGAGCTCCACATGACCGAGACCCTGAACCTGCCGTTACGCCCCTACGCGGCGGACTCGCCGCTGGCGCACCTGGTCGACATGGCGCAGGCCGTCGGTGCACCCACCGCTGACGAACAGCGCGAGGACGCGATCACCGCTGCCGCGCACTACGTGTACATGGCCTACACGGACACCCTCGGCACGGTGCTGGAGGCGATGGACTGGCACGGCCACCCGTCCCAGCGGCGCGCCGCGCTCGGGATCCTGGGAGGCGAGCGCGGTGGCCTGGCTGGACGGCGGGCTGTAGGTGCACCACACCCTGCACCTCAGCGAGGAAGACGCCACCCGCGATGTTCTGACGCTGATCGTGCCGTGCACCTGCGGCCGCGGCTATGCCGACATCACGCTCGACGGTGAGGAGATGCTGTGGGAGATCCTCGCGGAGCTCGCCGGCGGGAAGGGGCGTGAGCGCCTGCCGGGGTAGCGCGCAACCACCGCGGTGGCGGGTCTCCTGCACCAAACCCGGCACAATGACTGCAAGAGTCATCCGCATTTATGCAAGTTTGTCTGTTTGCCTCCCATGTGGAGGGTTAGTCGTTCGGGGAGCAAAGGAGAGCCCGAATGATCACGCATGAGCAGATACCCACAGTGCTTGACCACCCCGTCTATGACAGCGATGGCAACAAGATCGGTGATGCCAAGCACGTCTATCTCGACGATGTGACCGGTGAGCCGGAGTGGGTCAGCGTCAAGACCGGCTTGTTCGGCACCAGTGAGTCCTTCGTGCCCATCCATGAAGCGGCCATGGTGGAGGACCACCTCGAGGTGCCCTACGCCAAGGACGCCATCAAGGACGCACCCAACGTCGATGTCGACGCGGGCGGCCACCTGTCCGAGGCCGAAGAGCACCGCCTGTACGAGCATTACGGCATCGACTGGGACGCCTCCTGGCAGCAGGCCAACCAGCCAGGGGCGGGCGGCTGGGCCCGCACCGGCACCGGCACCGGCACCGGCACCCGCACCGGCACTGGCACTGGCACTGGCACTGGCACTGGCACCACAGGGCAGGAAACGCCCGCCGCAGGCACCGAGCGGACCGGCGATGACGCGATGACCCGCTCGGAGGAGCGGATGCACGTGGGCACCGAGCGCCGGGAGGCCGGCCGCGCGCGGCTGCGCAAGTACGTCGTCACCGAAGAAGTGCAGCAGACCATTCCCGTGCGGCACGAGGAGGTCCGCGTCGAGCGGGAGCCGATCACCGACGCCAACCGGGGCGCCGCCATGTCCGGCCAAGAGATCTCCGAAGCCGAACATGAGGTCATCCTGCACGAGGAGCGCCCCATGACGCAGACCGAGACCGTCCCCGTGGAACGGGTCCGCCTGGGCACCGAGGAGGTTACCGAAGAGGAGACCGTCCGCGGCACGGTACGCAAGGAGCAGATCGACACCGACACCGGGAAGAACACAGACCGCTGAGCGACGCGACGCACGCATAAGGAGAGGGCCGGTAACCTCCGCGGTACCGGCCCTCTCCTCACGCCTCTCTGCCACGGTGACGCCCGGCCCACTCCGCAACCGCCGATCAGTTCTCTGAGGCAATCCGCCAGGCCCGCCCAGCGCGGGGCTGCCGTACGCCAGGCAACGATCACCTGCTGGGCCAGAGCAGCTACAGCGGCCCAGTGTCACAGTCAGCTCAGGGATGGCCACGGCGCCGCCCGGCCGCGCCCGCACCCACTGCCAGCGCACAGAAAGGACGTCTCGAGATAGCCGTTGGCTCGTTCGACCAGGCTCTTGGCCTCGGGATCCCGGGGCTTGCATAGCAGGACCTTGATGCCCAGCAGTCTGGCGAACGCAGCGAAGTGATCCGTGAGTTGGGGTCCGCCGGACCGCCACGGGCCGACGGCTCCTTCGTAGTCCCAGACCAGCACCCGTGGGACGGCGCCCAGCTCGGTCAGCAGCCGCCGGTGTCCGGTAGACCTGGAAGCCGGTCCTCGACGCCTGCGGCTTCCCGCCCACATGATCCGCTGCACTCGACTACTCGACCTGGTCAACGCCATGAATCCCAAACTCGTCGCCGCCGCCTCGGCATGGACCCCGAAACCATGATCTATCTCGCCGACCACGTCGATCCGGGCCGGCTTCCCCAGGAAAGGAACCCCTTTCGAAGTAGCCGACTCACCGTCATGGAGTGTCACCATGGCGTTCTGAGTGCAGCTCTCGTCGGGACTGGCGACAGGCGGCTCGTGACCGCCGGAGGGCACACAGCCTTACCGGCCCCCGGACCAGGCACCTAATACTCAAACCGGGTGAACCGGCCAGCGATCATGATCGTATGAACCCCAGACCCTCCCCTCGCCCAGGTGTGTAGACGCCCGGTGGTGTCGTACCTGCCGAGCAGCAGACTGCGGGAGCAATCGATGTCTGTCAGCGGCCGACGGCAAGCACGCTGAGCCTGTCCCCGATCACGGAGACACCGGGGCGGGGTTCGTTCGCGTAGTACCAAGGCTTACGTCGCCGCATCAGCGCCTCGCCGTGCTCAGTCCAGGTGAATCCGGGCTTCCGCAACAGTTTCCGGAATACAGCGTCGACTGTCTGCGGATGAGCGGCGGCCAGTCGGCGGATCGGCAGCGGCGCGATCGACTCCTCGCGCAGGTACGTACGCAACAAGTCCTGGTGCCTGCGGCCCGCGAGCGCCGGCTCCACAAAGAGCTCCCGCAGCATTCCGTAGTCCGCGTAGAAATTGAGCCCGTCGACCTCGTCGTAGATGACACCGATGCTGTCCGAGTCCGCCAGTTCTCGCGGTAGCTCGAAGAAGCGCAGATCCGAGCCCGCCCGCCTGCCTCGGGCACGGTCGGGCTGTCGGGCAAGGGCGGCCTCTTGGCGATGACGGTAGTAGGCGTTGAGAAGGTCCTCGGCTTCGGCAGGCAAAAGGACCAGTTCGTCGCCGCCGCAGAACTCGACGAACGCGGCCCGGTCCTGCCGCATCTGCTGCCAGCCCTGCTCGATCTTCACGGGATTGCGGAAGACCAGTTCAGGCTGGCTGGTGGCCAGACCGATAGCAGCCTGGGCAATCTCGCGGGCACTGGACTTGGGGTAACTCGACATCGCCCCGGACACCAGCCACGGCCCGCCGGCCGAGTGGACGGGTACGAGGCAGGTGTGCAGGAAGCTCCCCTTGGACACTCCACGAAACGCCGCCGGTCCCGCATTGGAGTACGTGCGGTACTCCAGGTCGTCGACCAGGTTCAGCAGGACGACGGCGTCCCCCTCCTTGCACTGGATCTCGAAGATGCCCTCGACCGGATCACGCCAACCCAGCAGCATCTCCCGGTCGACCGCAGTCAAGTCCTTACGTCCCGCGACGAAACGGTCCACCACACTCGAACCGTCCGGCAGGCGGTACCGCAGGATGAAGTGGTCCATGAGCCGGATCGCCTCGCCCTCATCCAACTGCCGTTCAGGACCGGCCGCTTGGAGGAGGAGGGGCGTCAACCAGCGGTCGAAGCGGGCGCTCTGCCCGAAAGCGACCAGCTGCCCTTTCAGCTCGGCACTACGCTTGATCAGGTCGGTCAGCGACGGTCCGCCGCCGCCCTGCTGCCTGCCCTGTACGGCGTCAGCCACATTCAGCCCTTTCACACAATCCGGTTCCGCGAGAGGTGTGAGGTGACCCATCCTCAACCGGCCCAGTGACGGTATGCCTCGATCCACTCCGCACCCTCGGGCGCCGGGCTGGGCAACGGCAGTTCCAGGACCCCGATCGTTTGCCGCATGCCGCCGCGAGAGCACAGGGCCACGATCCTGCCGTCCGGTGTGAGGTCGATGCCGTCCACGGACACCTCCACGCCGACAACCGCGGTGGTGAAAGGCAAAGCGAGGTATTCCTCAAGCATGGTGAACAGACCGGTCACCTGCTCGTCATCGTTGTAGGCATCAACAGTCGCCTCTTCGATCATGGCCTCGAGCTCGGCCGCCTGCAACACACCCATGGGACAACACTAGCGACCTTCGAGCTGGCACCGAGCGACCATGGCGCTGCTGGTCAAGTGGGAGGTAACCGTGCAGAGCCCGGAGGACGTACTGCTCGCCGTCCTCAACAGCACACCCGTGGACGGCCGAAGCACCGACGAGCTCGTCGGGCTCGACGGTCGAGCGCGGCTGCGCACTTTGGGCGGGAGCGGGACCGTACGCGAGTTCGCTCAGGTCCGGGCAGTCCGAGATGCGCTACAGGCGCTGCGCTGCGCCTGCCAACGGACGGTCCATGGGCGAGTGGAGAAGCTCGCTGACGCAGCCGAGTGGGAGCAGTGTCCTACCGCGGTCTCTCGCCGACCTGCCGCTCAGCGAGGTCGTGGATCTCCTGGCCCATGACGGGTTCGGTGGCACACGGCTGGTGGGAGGCGCCTGAGACCTTGGCGTGGACGTCACCGCCCGCGACCCCGACGGTCAGCTCGCGATCTCACAATGTAATCAGTTCAAGGTCCCGGTCGGCACGTACAGAGTTCAACAGGACGGCACGCCTCCACCACGGAGCCGACATCCCCATCATGATCGGCCTCGACGGCTTCACCCATCCCGCCACCGAATTCTCCGCACACTACGAACTCCTCCCCATGGGCCGTCCCGGAGCGAGGAGATGGGCCCACGGCCAGCACTTGTACGACGTCCTGGGCATCCCCCAGCAAACCCAGTGAGCCGTACGCACGATGAACGGCGCCGTCACCGCGCGATGAACGGCGCCGTCACCGCGCGATGCGCATCATGTGGTTCGCGCTGTGAAAGACGAGCAGCGCCACGTGATCGGTCATCGGCACCCATCTGGTCGGGCATACGCGGTGTGCTGGTGGCTACCCGTCCAGCGCAGGGTTCGGCAGCGAGCCCGGCGGGGAGTCCTCCGCACTGGGGCTTGATCGCGGAGGACTCCCGTACTGTGAGGTCGGCTCGGGCATCGGATGGATGTGGGCAGGGAACAAACTCGGGTCCCGACCTGCCCACCGTCTCGCAAGAAGATCGGCGCACACCGGCCGCCGACCGGCGCAGACAGCGCGTCCTGGACCTCCTTCACGCAGAACCCAACCGCCAGTGGCACACCCGCGGCCTCGCCCGCCACCTCGGCGGCATCACCCTCGGCACGATGTATCGACAGATCGACATATGGGCCGCGCACGGACTCATCACCAAGACCGACCCCGCCACCTACAGCAGTCCGAGAACTCGCTCAACCATCCTGACCAGCGGAAACACGTCCAATACCCGGCTTTGAGTCAAGCCCCAGGATCCCGGCAGCAGGCCAGGTCTGCGGGGCCAGGATGCAGCGGCGGTGGATGGGGCCGTCGCGGTCGGAGACCGGTGTCCACATGCCGTTTCTCTCACCTGACTGGAAAATCGGCTGTACCTGCTGTGGAACGTCGCCACTGAAAGGTGCCAACAATGGGAGAGCACGTCCTTGAGCCACAGGCTCAGGAGATCGCGGACGCGACAGCGAACCCGCCCTTCCCCTACGAACTCGGTCCGGAGGGCGCCCGCAAAGTACTCGACGACATCCAGGCTGCCCCAGTCCACAAGGTTGAGGTAGGTGAGGATAAGTGGATCACCGTCCCGGCAGAGGTGGGAGACGTCCAGGTCCGCCTGCTCAAGCCGCTGGGTGCCGAGGGTCCTCTACCGGTCATCCTCTATATCCACGGGGGTGGATGGATCCTGGGCAACTCCGGCACACACGACAGACTCATCCGTGAGCTGTGCGACGGTACGAAGGCCGCGGTTGCCTTCGTCGAGTACGACCGCTCCCCCGAAGCCCGCTACCCGGTAGCGATCGAGCAGGCCTACGCGACCGCCCAGTGGATCACTAGGAACGGGGCGGACGAAGGACTCGACGCAAGCCGTATGGCGGTCGCCGGTGACTCGGTCGGCGGGAACATGACGGCCGCGGTCGCGATCATGGCCAAGCAGCGGCTCGATGTGCGTTTCGTCCATCAGTCGATGTACTACCCGGTGACGGATGCCGCGCAGGACACCGACAGCTACCGCGAGTTCGCGGATGGCCCCTTCCTCACGGCGAAGTCCATGGAATGGTTCTGGGACGCTTACATCCCCAACAGCGGCGAACAACGTAGCGAGATCACGGCGTCGCCACTCCGTGCCACAACGGAAGAACTGGCGGGTCTGCCGCCGGCCCTCGTCATCGTCGACGAAAACGACGTGCTACGTGACGAAGGCGAAGCCTATGCGCGCAAGTTGACCCAGGCCGGTGTTCCCACGACCAGCGTCCGCTACAACGGCATCATCCACGACTTCATGATGCTCAACCCCGTACGACCGACCAACGCCACCACCGCCGCCGTGGAGCAGGCGATTCGCGTCCTGCGAAAGGCGCTCAAGAACGGCTGAGCGCTTCTTGCCCAGTGCTGGATTCCTCAAACGGCGTACCCATATCGGCGTCGTACATGTGGGTGGCGTGTTCGCTCTCTACAGGTCCGGCGAAGGACTGGCCGGCGAGGGCGGCTGTGCGGAAGATGCGCCACCAGCCCTCCTGAAGGGTGCGCCAGCAGACGCCAACGGGAACGAGGACGTGCCGGATGTGGGATGGTCCTCCAGCCAGGTCCGGATGGACAGGCTGTTGTGCGACGACAGGTTGTCGGTGACGACGTAGATGTCTCCGACGGGTTTGGCTGCCTCCTCGATCTTCTGAAGAACCGCTGGTGGAAACGCTGTTGCGGGAGGAAGCCGCATGGTGATCTCGTGTCCGTCCCGCACTCGCAGGGCGCGCAGACCCGGAACTTCTTCGGCCCGCGGCCGTATTCGACCTCGGACTCGACTCGGTGTCCGTCCGGCGACCAGCCCGGCGCCGGCGGGAACGTGCGCGGGAGCACCGCTCCAAGCTCATCGGCGCAGTCGACCGTCGCGCCGTCTGGCGTGCAGGTGTAGAGCTCGATGATCCTGTTCCTTTCCCTCGCCAGTCGGTGTCCGTCGATCTCGTCCAGGAGTGGGTACGGCGCCAGCGCACCCCTCGGCCAGCAGCATTCCGGCGGACCTGGCTTCGGCCGATCTCGATACCTGGGCGTCTTGCCTCGGCGGCCGGCGCGTCGAGGGTCCACTCCGGCGGCCAGACATGGAGGCCGACAGTCACATCGAGGTTCACCGCATCCGTGTCGTTGGCCGCCCCCACACCCGGCAGCGTGCCCACTTCCACGCCGTGCGTCGCGCTACGACCGGCGCCTTGTGGTGTGCATGGCAACACTTCCAGGGCCTTGGTCGCCCGGCCGCCGGCGAGGCAGCCGCAACGACGTGGTGATGATGCCCAGGCAGGTGGTGCGCGCCTTGAGGAAATCTGCGTCGGACTCTTGGCCGACCACCGCGACCTGCGCGGTCACCAAGTCGGGGTCACCAGAGCGGCTACGGACTCTCCGGCCCTGAGCCTCGTGAGCAACTCGTCCGGGTCGAAGGGGACGCCGGCGGGGTTCCTCCGGAAGGACTCCGACTCGATGAAGGCGGTGTGTTCCTCCGCCGTGTCGAAGTTGTCGATCTGCAGCTCGATGTTGTTTCCGTCGGGGTCGGCGTAGTACAGCGAGGTGGTGGTCCCGTGGTTGATCACCGTGACCGGCTTGACCCCACCTTCCGCAAGCCGCTCGTAGGTCTCGAGAAGATCGAGCAACGACCCGTAGGTGAACGCGATGTGCATCAGGCCGTGCGGCGGCAGGGTGGACAGGTCGGCAGGGAGCGCGGCCGTGCCCGAACCCACGAACTCCCCAGCGAATTCCCCGAGGCTTTCACCGCCGTGCTCCGCCGTGAGTTCCGCCATCCCGTCGGGGTCCGTCAGTGCGATCCTGTGGTGCTCGTCGTCGTACGTGAGGAACGCCACCGCGGGGTTCTCGTGTACGACCCGCGCCTGCAGCACATCTACGCTGTCGTCGATGCCGGCCCGGCGGCAGCGGTCCCGGTCATCCGTCCAGGAGGTGGGCAGATACAGACGGCGGTCGATCAGCGTGCGTCCGCG
>NZ_JBEXCW010000128.1:0-17655 GCF_040605435.1 Streptomyces sp. NPDC005574 | reverse complement strand
TGGAAAGAGGCACTGAACCAGTTCTCACTCTTCTTCGAGGACCGGCTCAGCATCCAATGAAACCAACCGACTTACACAAGATCGCTGACACGCCCCCGACGTGGGCGTCCATGAGGGCTACGGAGGCTTTGCGGGCAGTGGAGATGTTGTACGGGCTGCCGTGCCGGGTGCAGTGGGTCCACTCGACGCCGAGCTTGTCCAGAGTGTCGGTGTAGAGCCTGCGGATGTCCTCGGACACGTTGGTGAAGAGGTACCTCGGATATTCGTAGCGCTTGCGCTCCCCGCCGACCATTCGGGTCGTCCAGTTGGTGATACGGCAGCCGTCCGAGTGGACGAGACCGCGGACGAGATCCCAGGGGTGGGCGTCGACGATCCCTTGCTGCCAGGACTCGAGGGTGATCACTCGCTCGTGCTTCTTGCCGGGACCGTGCTGGGGGAACATGCAGTACATGTGCTTGGAGTAGACC
Organism: Streptomyces sp. NPDC005574; assembly: GCF_040605435.1. NCBI lineage: Bacteria > Bacillati > Actinomycetota > Actinomycetes > Kitasatosporales > Streptomycetaceae > Streptomyces > Streptomyces sp. NPDC005574. Next base: position 17,188 of record NZ_JBEXCW010000128.1, on the reverse strand, counting down.
TTTACGTTGCTGCAGCCGGTTCGGCGGACGCGGCATACCGAGTTGTCCGGGAAGACCGCGCGCATGGCTCGTTCGCAGTCGTCCATGAGTCCGGTCCACGACTCAGTGCACGTGATCATGAGGTTCGGTACGCGGTGCTCGGAGTGGTGGCTGATGTGGCCATCGCCGAGATAGAGGCCGAGGAGGTAGCTATAGGCCGGCTCGTCGAGCTGCCGGCCGTCGCATCGGGGGCACCTGGGATCGCGCTTGCCCGGACACTCGTTTCGCCTCGCACGGTCCAGATGCTTCCAATAGCCGATCGTTCCGAGCGGAACGTTGAGGCTCCGGGCCACCTCCGCGTTCTTCGAGCCATTGCGGAGCAGTGTGAGGGCCCTCTGTCGCACGTCAGTGCCATGAAAGTCCATGCTGCCACTTTGAGTCACTACCAGTAACTCCATGCAGCGAAAAGCGGAGGATCACGCGAACGTGATCCTCCGCTTCGATCCCGAAGTGCCCGGTGTGGGATTCGAACCCACATGCCCTAAGGCACGGTGGTTTGAGCACCGCGAGTCTGACCAGATTCCTCCAACCGGGCGGGTCGTGGAACTGTTGGGAAGTGTACCGGGTGACCAGCTGATGCTGCAGCTAGGTAGGCTGCTGGCAGCAGTATCGCCCGCCCTGGAACAAGGAGCGCCCCCGTGACCGCCCCCGAGTCGCCCCAGCCCGTGGACGCGCCCGACGACGACAAGTCGCACGTGCCTCCGCTGACGACCCGTGTCGTCATCGCCGAGGACGAGGCCCTGATCCGGCTCGACCTCAAGGAGATGCTGGAGGAGGAGGGCTACAGCGTCGTCGGCGAGGCCGGTGACGGTGAGGCGGCCGTGGAGCTGGCCCGTGAGCACAGGCCCGACCTGGTGATCCTCGACGTGAAGATGCCGAAGCTGGACGGCATCTCGGCGGCCGAGAAGATCGCCGAGGAGCGTATCGCCCCGGTGCTGATGCTGACCGCGTTCTCCCAGCGCGACCTGGTCGAGCGGGCGAGGGACGCGGGTGCGATGGCGTACCTGGTCAAGCCGTTCAGCAAGAGTGACGTGGTGCCGGCGATCGAGATGGCGGTGTCGCGGTTCACGGAGCTGAAGGAGCTGGAGAACGAGGTCGCGGACCTCACGCTGCGGCTGGAGACGCGCAAGCTGGTGGACCGTGCGAAGTCGATCCTCCAGACGGAGTACGGGCTGACGGAGCCGGCCGCGTTCCGGTGGATCCAGAAGACGTCGATGGACCGGCGGATGTCGATGCAGCAGGTGGCGGAGGCGGTCATTCAGGACGCCGACGAGAAGAAGGCGTCCAAGGGCTGATCTCCCCTGACCCGCGTATGCGACGAGGCCCGCGCCCCTGAGAACTCGGGGTGCGGGCCTCGTCGTACGCCGTCGGTGGCGGGGTGTCAGTCCTCGCCGAGGTACGCCTTGCGTACGGACTCGTCGTGCAGGAGGTCCTGTCCGCTGCCGGAGAGGACGATGTTGCCGACCTCCATGACGTGGCCGTGGTTGGCGAGGGAGAGGGCCGCCTGGGCGTTCTGCTCGACGAGCAGGATGGTGGTGCCCTGGGACTTGAGTTCGGCGATGGTCGCCATGATCTTCTGCATCATGATCGGGGAGAGGCCCATGGAGGGCTCGTCGAGCATGAGCAGTTTGGGCTGGGACATGAGGGCGCGGCCCATGGCGAGCATCTGCTGTTCGCCGCCGGAGAGGGTGCCCGCGGCCTGCTTGCGGCGCTCCCCGAGGATGGGGAACAGGTCGTAGGAGCGCTGGATGTCCTTCTCGATGCCCGCTCTGTCGTTGCGGAGGAAGGCGCCGAGGCGGAGGTTGTCCTCGATGGTCATGCGGGGGAAGATGTGCCGGCCCTCGGGGGAGTGGGCGAGTCCGAGGGAGACGATCTCGTGCGCGGGGGTCTTCTTGAGGGACTTCCCGTTGAACTTGATCTGGCCACCGACGGGCTTGAGCAGTCCGGAGAGGGTGCGCAGGGTGGTGGTCTTGCCGGCGCCGTTGGTGCCGATGAGGGTGACGACCTCGCCTGCTTCGACCTTGAAGGAGATGCCCTTGACGGCTTCGATCTTGCCGTAGGCGACGCGGAGGTCCTCCACCTCGAGGAGTGCGGTCATCGGTCGTTCTCCTTGACGGGCGCGGCGTCCGTCGTGGTGTCGGCGGTCGCTTCGGCGGCTTCGACTTCGGTGGTCTCGTCGGTGCCGGGGGCTTCTTCGAAGGGTTCACCGAGGTAGGCGGCGACGACGCGTTCGTCGCCCTGGACGGTGGCGCTGTCGCCTTCGATGAGTTTCTCGCCCTGGACGAGGACGGCGACGCGGTCGCAGAGGTTGAAGATGAACCGCATGTCGTGCTCGATGACGAGGACGGCGATGCCCTTGTCGCGGATGGCGAAGACGAGTTCCTCGGTGGCGCGGGTCTCCTGGGGGTTCATCCCGGCGGTGGGTTCGTCCAGGAGGAGGAGACCGGGGTCGCTGGCGAGGGCGCGGGCGATCTCGAGCTTGCGCTGCTCGCCGTAGGGGAGGTTGCGGGAGAGGTGTTCGGCCTTGCTGGCGAGACCGACGAACTCCAGGAGCTCCATGGCGCGTTCGCGGCTGGCGCGCTCCGCGCGGTGGAAGCTGGGGAGCCGTAGGACGGCCGACCAGAAGCCTTCTTTTGTGCGGGTGTGGCGGCCGACGAGGACGTTCTCCAGGACGGTCATGTTGCCGAAGAGCCGGATGTTCTGGAAGGTGCGGGCGATGCCTGCGGCGGTGACCTTGAACGACTTGGGCGGCAGGACGGCGCCCTTGTAGCGGACCTCTCCCTCGGTGGGGATGTAGAGGCCGGTGAGGCAGTTGAAGAAGGTCGTCTTGCCGGCGCCGTTGGGGCCGATGAGGCCGACGATCTCGCCGCTGTGCACGGTGAGGTCGACGTTGCGTACGGCGGTGAGGCCGCCGAAGCGCATGGTGACGCCGCGTGCGTCGAGGACGGTTTCGCCGGGGGCGGTCGCGCCCGGGGTGGCGTCCTTGGTGGTGGTGTCGGTGGTCATCGGTGTCAGGCCCCCGTCTTGCTCAGGACTGTGGGTGCTTCGGCGTCCTCGTGGAATTCGAGTTGGCGGCGCCGGTTGGGGATGAGGCCTTCCGGGCGGAAGCGCATCAGGAGGATCAGGGCGAGGCCGAAGGCGAAGAGCTGGTAGTCGCCGAGGAACTGGAGCTTGTTGGGGATGAGGAAGAGCAGGGACGCACCGATGAGCGGGCCGCTGATGGTGCCCATGCCGCCGAGGACGACGGCGGCGAGCAGGAAGGCGGAGTTGGGCGGGATGGGGCCGGCGAAGACGTACTGCTCGGGGGTCACGGTGTAGGTGACGTGGGCCTGTACGGTGCCGGCGAGGCCGGCGAGGGAGGCGCCGACGGCGAAGGCGATGAGCTTGACGCGGAAGCCGTTGATGCCCATGGCGAGGGCGGCGGTCTCGTCCTCGCGGATGGCGACCCAGGCGCGGCCGATGCGGGAGTCGCCGCTGCGTCGGAACACGGTCACGACGATGGCGGTGATGATCAGCATCAGGAAGAAGTAGTTCGCGAATCGGCCGATGGAGAAGCCGGCGATGGTGTGGACGGTTCCGAAGTCGAACCCGAGGATGTCGAGGTTCGGGATGGAGGAGATGCCGTTGGACCCGTTGGTGATGTCGGGGCCGGAGGTGCCGTCGAGGTTGTTGGCGGTGATGCGGAAGATCTCTCCGAAGCCCAGGGTGACGATCGCGAGGTAGTCGCCGCGCAGTCGCAGGGTGGGCGCGCCGATGAGGACGCCGAAGACGAGTGAGGCGGCGGTGCCGACCAGGGCGGCGGCCCAGAACGGGAAGTGGACGCCGAAGGGGGAGCTGGGGGAGCCGGAGACCAGGGAGGCGGCGTAGGCGCCGACACCGAGGAAGGCGACGTAACCGAGGTCGAGGAGGCCGGCGAGGCCGACGACGATGTTCAGGCCGAGGGCGACGGTGGCGAAGATGAGGATGTAGACGCCGACGGTCGCGTACTGGTCGTCGGTCTGGGTGAAGGGGAACATCGCGGCGGCGATGAAGGCGCCGCAGGTGGTGATGTTCTGGTGCCGGGCGGTGATCTGGCTCGCCTGGGCGACGAGGCCCGACTTGTTGAGGGCGGCGAAGCCGAGGCCGGCGGTGATGAGGAAGCCGACGAACAGTTCGTCGTACTCGGTGCCGATGCCGTAGGTGAACACGGTGAGGCCGAGGGCGAGGACCGCGACGATGATCAGGATCTCGCCGTAGGAGGGGAGCTTGCCGACGGGCCGGGCGGGGCCGGAGGCGAAGGCGGCCTTGACGGTCTCCCACTGGTGGGCGGCCCGGTGCTTGGTGTGCTCCCACGAGGTGTCGTCGGGGTCGATCGGGTCGGCCGCGGGGTGCTCGAAGGGCAGGGCGAGGGCGCCGAGGAGGGCGGCGAGGCTGCCCAGGGCGACGAGGTAGCCGCCGAGTTCGAGGTTGACGACACCGCCGAGGTCGGTGCTGATCGCGATGACCGTGTACCAGCTGGTGGCGAAGGTGGCGAGTGCGGCGAACTTGATGGCGCCGTCGGCGCCGGCGGGGATGAGCCAGCCGAGGCCCTTGAGGCCGTAGGAGGCGAGGGCGAAGAGGGTGGTGAGGAGGCCGCCGATGAGGACGAGGACCTGGAGGCCGCCGGGGTAGCCGTAGACGGTGAGGTCGCCGGGGAAGGCGGAGGTCCAGGTCCAGGCGAGGAAGGTGGAGATGATGGTGAGGATGCCGCCGCCGGTGACGAGGGCACGGGCGATGTGCGCCGGGATGCCGATGAGGCCGGCCGGTGCGGAAGCGGTGTTGTCGAGCGGCGCTTCGGGTGCGGTGGTCTGTGTCGTCATCGGTGTCACGCCCTGTCGGCGACGCGCTCGCCCAGCAGACCTTGTGGCCGCAGCAGGAGCACGAGGATGAGGAGTACGAAGGCCCAGACGTCGGCCCAGGCGTTGCTGCCGAACTGGCCCATGCCGGGGATGTCGGCGATGTAGGCGGTGGCCAGCGTTTCGGCGATGCCGAGGACGATGCCGCCGATCATGGCTCCGTAGATGTTGCCGATGCCGCCGAGGACGGCCGCGGTGAAGGCCTTGAGGCCGAGCAGGAAGCCCATCGTGAAGGAGATCTGGCCGTACTTGAGGCCGTAGGCGACGCCTCCGACGGCGGCGAAGGTGGCGCCGAGGGCGAAGGCGACCACGATGATGCGGTCGGTGTTGACACCCATGAGCTTGGCGGTGTCGGGGTCCTGGGCGGTGGCCTGCATACCGCGTCCGGTGCGGGTCTTCATGACGAAGTAGCCGAGGACGGCCATGCTGATGGGGGCGGCGATGAGCAGGAAGACGTCACCGGTCTGGATGGTGACGTTGCCGATCTCGAAGGGGCCGCCGTCGATCTGCGGGAAGACGCGGGCGGACTTGGCCTCGGGGTACCAGGCCCAGACGGCCTGCTGGAGGGCGAGGGAGAGGCCGATCGCGGTGATGAGCGGGGCGAGGCGGGGTGCGTTGCGAAGGGGACGGTAGGCGAACCGTTCCGCTCCCACGGCGACGGTCACCGAGACCATCACGGCTCCGACGAGCATCAGCGGCAGGGCTATCGCCATGGATGTGCCGTCGGGGAGTACGTACACGTAGACCGTGAGAGCGCCGAACGCTCCGGTCATGAAGATCTCGCCGTGGGCGAAGTTGATGAGCTGGACAATGCCATAGACCATTGTGTAGCCGATGGCGACAAGGCCGTACATGGATCCCAGTAGCAGGCCGTTGACCAGCTGCTGCGGCAGTTCGTTCACCGCATGTCCTCCGAGACGGTTCGGATGTTTCGACGGGGGGCCGGATGCGAGTCCGCGCGGGGCGCCTGTGGAACAGCGCCCCGCGCGGCTCAGCTGTGGTGCGGGTGTGGGTGTCAGCCGGTGTAGGTGCCGGACTTGACGGCCTTCCAGGCACCGTTCTCGATGGCGTAGACGGTGAGCTGCTTGTTGGTGGCGTCGCCGAACTCGTCGAAGGAGACCTTGCCGGTCACGCCGTCGAAGGAGACGTTCTGGACGGCGGCGGTGATCTTCGCGCGGGCGTCGTCGGGGACCTTGCCGTCGTTGTCGTCGACGACCTTCTTGACGGCCTCGATGATCGACCAGGCGGAGTCGTAGGAGTAGCCGCCGTAGGCGCCGTACTCCTCCTTGTAGCCGCCGGCCTTGTAGTTGGCGACGAACTCCTTCGCGGAGGCGAGGGTCTCGACGGGGGCGCCGACGGAGGTGGCGAGGTCGCCGGTGGCGGAGCTGCCGGCCAGCTTGATGTAGTCCTCGGCGTAGATGCCGTCGCCGCCGACGACGGGGATCTTGGCGCCGGCGGCCTTGATCTGCTTGCTCAGCGGGCCGGCCTGCGGGTACTCGCCGCCGTAGTAGACGACGTCGGCGCCGGAGTTCTTCACCTGGGTGGCGACGGCGGAGAAGTCCTTGCTGTCCGGGTTGATGTGCTGGGTGCCGGCGATCTTGCCGCCGAGCTTCTTGAACTCCTCGGTGAAGGTGCCCGCGAGGCCGGCGCCGTAGGTCTTCTTGTCGTCGATGACGAAGACCTTCTTCTTCTTGGCGTCGTTGAAGACGTACTGGGCGGCGAACGGGCCCTGGATGGCGTCCGTGGTCGCGGTGCGGAAGTACGACTTGTAGGCGCGCGCCTTCTTCGTCTGCCAGTCGGTGCCCTGGGTCAGCGCCGGGTTGGTGTTGGCCGGCGAGACCTCGACGAGCTTGGCGTCGTCGAAGACCTTCTGCATCGACTCGGCGACGGAGGAGTTCAGCGGGCCGACCACGCCGAGGACGCTCTTGTCGGCGACCAGTGCGGTGGCGTTCTGCTGGCCCGCGGAGGGCTGCGCCTGGTCGTCCTTGGCGACGATCTTGAAGGTGACGCCCTTGACGTAGTTCTGCTTGTTGGCGGTCTTGGCCGCCAGATCCACGGAGTTCCTGATGCCCAGGCCGAGCGCGGACAGGTCGCCGGTCAGCGGGGCGTCGACTCCGATGGTGACGGTGGTGCCGCCGCCGTTGTCGGAGCCCTTGTCGTTGCTGTCGCGCGAGCCGCAGGCCGTGAGGGTGAGTGCTCCCGCAGACAGCGCGGCGGTGATGGCGATGAGCGAACGTTGACGCACGTTCCAGTCCTTTCCCTGGGCGGCCCTCCCCCCTGGAAGAGACCGAGTCGGCGCCCGGACCGAGGTGACTTTCCGGTGGCGCGGTGACTGGCCGTGACTCTAAGCGTGGGTGGGGAACATGGAGGAGGGTCTGGGGGAGGCTGTGACTCTCTTGTTATGACACGAGGTAATGCAGAGCGGTGCTCGATGGGCGGAACAGTGGAATTACAGCCGATTCGCCCTGTCCACATAGTGAGAACCCGCAGGACCCGCCCGCCGCGGTTCAGGCGTCTCAGGTGTTTTGGTAATTACCGGGAATCGTTGCCGCAGGCGACCTGCAGGGCGGCCGAGAGGTGCCGCGCATAGCGCGGGCCGGGGATGTAGCTGTAGTCCTGTATTGCGCGCGTATTACGTAGAGTTACGTCCAGGAAAGGCAGTCCGGCGTCCTTCGGCGCCTTTCCGCAGTCCGTCACGTGCATGGTGATGACGATTTTCCGGCCGGTGCCCGCCCGGGTCCGGAACGGGGCGCGGGGGGCCGAGGTCAGGGACACTCCGGCGTAGGGCTGCGACAGGCGGGTCACCGTGACCGGCGGGCCGGACTCCACGCTCAGCAGCACCGCGAAACTGAAGCTCCTCGGCCGCACCCCCCTCGGCGTGACCACGTCGTCGAGATAGGTGACGTCGACGACCTGGGAGGGGTACGGCGCCTCGGGCGGCGGCGGCGTTCGCGGCCGGGTCGCGAAGAGCCAGGTGCCGCCGGCGAGCAGGAGCGCGGCCAGCGCCGCGGCGCGCACCGGGCGGCGGTGACGGGCGTACCAGTGGGTGAGACGCGCGCCCGAACTCCGATGCGGGGCAGGAGAGTTCGGCTCGGGGGTGTCCTGTTCGCGGGTGCCCTCGCCCGGCTCGACCGGGCCGACGCCGCTCACTGCCACGGTCCGTCGCCCGGACCGCCGTCGCGGTACCACCGCGCGCAGCCCGCACGGGTCCGACGGTCGATCAACTCGTCGGCGGCCCGGGCGCCTTGACGTCTCTTCTCGGCCCGGGCCGCGTCCACCACGTCCCGCAGGATCTCGTACTGCCCGTTGGACAGACCCATCGACTGGTAGTCCCCGTAGGTGTGTTGGTCCAGCACCTCGCGCGACCAGTGGGCGACGATCCGCGCGCACAGGTCCTCGGGGGAGGTGGCGGCCGGCGCGGACGGGGCCCGTGTGCCGGGCGCGGGGGCGGTGCGCCGGGCCGTCGTGGTGTCCGTGCCGGCCGGCCCCGCGCACCCGGTGGCCAGGGCGCCCGCCATCAGCGCCAGGGCCAGGGCGAAGCCGCGCGCGGCGCCCGGTCGCGGGGTTCCTCCCGTTTCCATGCGCATGACGCTAGGGCCTGTGCGGCGGATCGGGCCAGGGGTACGGGCCGCGCGGCACTCCGGTGGTCCGGTGCGGCCGCCGCGGGGGACCGGAGACGGCCGCGGGGTCCGGTCAGCCGGCCGTGCGCACCCGCTGTTCGTCGCCCGGAGTCACATCCCGCAGGAGGCAGGTGAGCCGTGCGGTGCACACGCGCCGGCCCTCCTCGTCGCTGATCACGATCTCGTACGTCGCCGTGGAGCGTCCCCGGTGCACGGGTGTGGCCACTCCGGTGACCAGGCCGGAGCGGGCCCCGCGGTGGTGGGTGCAGTTCAGGTCGACGCCGACGGCGATCTTGGAGCTGCCGCCGTGCAGCATCGAGCCGACCGAGCCCAGCGTCTCGGCCAGTACCGCGGAGGCGCCGCCGTGCAGCAGGCCGTAGGGCTGGGTGTTGCCCTCCACCGGCATGGTGCCGACCACGCGGTCCGCGGACGCCTCCACGATCTGCACGCCCATGCGCGTCCCGAGATGGCCCGCGGAGAACAGGGCGGGCAGGTCGACGCCGAGCGCGGCGTACTCCTCGACGATCTCCTGCGGGAACTTCACGTGGTGCTGCTCGCCCATGGGTCCGGCTCCGTTTCTCATGACCAGTACGCCTGCTCGTCCACTGAGCAAACGCTCAGTCGGTCGCCGATTGTTCCAGACGCACCACCACGGACTTGCTGGCCGGGGTGTTGCTCGTGTCGGCGGTGGCGTCCAGCGGGACCAGCACGTTGGTCTCCGGGTAGTACGCGGCGGCGCAGCCCCGGGCGGTGGGGTAGTGCACCACGCGGAAACCGGGCGCCCGCCGCTCCACCCCGTCCCTCCACTCGCTCACCAGGTCGACGTAGGAGCCCTCGGCGACCCGCAGGGCGCGGGCGTCCTCCGGGTTCACCAGGACCACCCGGCGCCCGTTGGTGATGCCCCGGTAGCGGTCGTCGAGGCCGTAGATCGTGGTGTTGTACTGGTCGTGCGAGCGCAGCGTCTGCAGCAGCAGCCGACCCTCGGGCAGCGCGGGGTACTCGACCGGGGCGGCGGTGAAGTTGGCCTTCCCGGTCGCGGTCGGGAAGCGGCGCTCGTCGCGCGGGGCGTGCGGCAGGGCGAAACCGCCCGGACGCGCCACGCGCGCGTTGAAGTCCTCGAAGCCCGGGATCACCCGCGCGATGCGGTCGCGGATCGTGGCGTAGTCCTTCTCGAACTCCTCCCAGCCGACCTTGCTGTTCGTGCCCAGCACCCGGCGCGCCAGCCGGCAGACTATGGCCGGCTCGGACAGCAGGTGCGTGCTCGCCGGCTCCAGGCGGCCCCGGGAGGCGTGCACCATGCCCATGGAGTCCTCGACGGTCACGAACTGCTCGCCGCCGCCCTGGAGATCGCGCTCGGTGCGCCCGAGGGTCGGCAGGATCAGCGCGCGGGCGCCGGTGACGACATGGGAGCGGTTGAGCTTGGTCGACACGTGCACGGTCAGCCGCGCGCGCCGCATGGCGGCCTCGGTGACCTCCGTGTCGGGCGAGGCGGAGACGAAGTTGCCGCCCATGGCGAAGAAGACCTTCGCGTCGCCGTCGCGCAGGGCGCGGATCGCGCGGACGACGTCGTAGCCGTGCTCACGCGGCGGCGCGAAGCCGAACTCCTTCTCCAGGGCGTCCAGGAAGGCGGGGGCGGGACGTTCGAATATGCCCATCGTGCGGTCGCCCTGCACGTTCGAGTGGCCGCGCACCGGGCACACGCCCGCGCCCGGGCGGCCGATGTTGCCGCGCAGCAGAAGGAAGTTGACGACCTCGCGGATCGTCGGCACCGAGTGCTTGTGCTGGGTGAGGCCCATCGCCCAGCACACGATGGTGCGCCGCGAGGCGAGCACCATGCGCAGGGCCTCCTCGATCTCCGCGCGCGTGAGGCCGGTCGCGGTGAGCGTCTGCTCCCAGTCCGCGTCGCGGGCGGACGCGGCGAACTCCTCGAAGCCGTGGGTGTGGTCGCGCACGAACTCCTCGTCCACCGCGCCCTCGGTCTCCAGGACCAGCTTGTTCAGGAGACGGAACAGGGCCTGGTCGCCGCCGATGCGGATCTGCAGGAACAGGTCGGTGAGGGCGGCCCCCCTGAGCATGCCCTGCGGGGTCTGCGGGTTCTTGAAGCGCTCCAGGCCGGCCTCGGGCAGCGGGTTGACGCTGATGATCCTCGCGCCGTTGGCCTTCGCCTTCTCCAGGGCGGACAGCATGCGGGGGTGGTTGGTGCCGGGGTTCTGGCCGGCGACCACGATCAGGTCGGCCTTGTAGAGGTCCTCCAGCAGGACGCTGCCCTTGCCGACGCCGATGGTCTGCGACAGGGCCGAGCCGGACGACTCGTGGCACATGTTCGAGCAGTCGGGCAGGTTGTTGGTGCCGAGCTCCCGCGCGAACAGCTGGTAGAGGAAGGCGGCCTCGTTGCTGGTGCGTCCCGAGGTGTAGAACAGCGCCTCGTCCGGGGAGGCGAGGGCGGCGATCTCCTCGGCGACGATGTCGAAGGCGCGCTCCCACGTCACCGGTTCGTAGTGCTCGGCCCCCTCGGGCAGGTACATCGGGTGTGTCAGGCGGCCCTGCTGGCCCAGCCAGTAACCGCTGCGGCCGGCGAGGTCGGCGACGGGGTGCGCGGCGAAGAACTCCGGGGTGACCCGGCGCAGCGTGGCCTCCTCCGCGACGGCCTTCGCGCCGTTCTCGCAGAACTCCGCCGCGTGCCGGTGCTCCGGCTCCGGCCAGGCGCAGCCCGGGCAGTCGAAGCCGTCCTTCTGGTTGACGCGCAGCAGGGTCAGCGCGGTGCGCTTCACCCCCATCTGCCGCTGGGCGACGCGCAGGGTGTGACCGATGGCCGGGAGCCCCGCCGCCGCGTGTTTGGGGCCGGCGACCTGCGGCGCGTCCTGAACCGGATCACCCTTGGGGGGCTTGGCTGCCATCGCGGCACTCTCCTTCACATTCGCCGGTGCGGGTGCCGCGTCCTTCGGGTGGCACCCCGGGATCCTCGCACGCGCCGACGACATCGATCACGGCCGGGCGGGCCCGGGACCGGAGGGACGAGAACGGGGCGCGGGCGGTACGGCGAGGGGCGCGGGGCCCCGCTCGCGGGTGGGGCCGGGTCCGGCTGTCAGTGGGGCGTGGCAGGATCGGGGGCGTGGCAGAGACAGCATCGAAGAAGACGGACCGGACCTCCGGAGACAGCCGCCCGCGGCTCATGCTCATGGACGGGCACTCGCTGGCCTACCGCGCGTTCTTCGCGCTGCCCGCGGAGAACTTCACCACCGCGACCGGGCAGCCGACGAACGCGATCTACGGCTTCGCGTCGATGCTGGCCAACACGCTGCGTGACGAGTCGCCCACGCACTTCGCGGTGGCCTTCGACGTGTCCCGCAAGACCTGGCGGTCCGAGGAGTTCACGGAGTACAAGGCCAACCGCTCCAAGACGCCGGACGAGTTCAAGGGTCAGGTCGAGCTGATCGGCGAGCTCCTCGACGCGATGCACGTCTCGCGGTTCGCGGTCGACGGCTTCGAGGCGGACGACGTCATCGCCACGCTCGCCACCCGGGCCGAGGCCGAGGGCTTCGACGTGCTGATCGTCACCGGCGACCGGGACTCCTTCCAGCTGGTGTCCGAGCACACCACGGTGCTGTATCCGACCAAGGGCGTCTCCGAACTCACCCGGTTCACCCCGGAGAAGGTCTTCGAGAAGTACGGGTTGACGCCCGCGCAGTACCCCGACTTCGCGGCCCTGCGCGGGGACCCGTCCGACAACCTCCCCGGCATCCCCGGCGTAGGCGAGAAGACCGCCGCGAAGTGGATCAACCAGTTCGGGTCGTTCGCGGAACTCGTCGAGCGCGTCGAGGAGGTCAAGGGCAAGGCCGGGCAGAACCTCCGCGACCACCTGGAGTCCGTCAAGCTCAACCGGCGGCTCACCGAGATGGTCCGGACCGTCGAACTGCCCGGCACCGTCACCGACCTCCAGCGCGCTCCCTACGACCGCCAGGGCCTCGCGATGGTCCTCGACACCCTGGAGATCAGGAACCCCTCGCTGCGCGAACGGCTGCTGGCCGTCGACCCGGGCGCCGAGGAGGCCGAGGAGACCCCGGTGCTCCTGGCCGGCGTCGAGCTCGACACCAGCGTCCTGGGCACCGGCGAGGTCGCGCCCTGGCTCGCCGAGCACGCCACCGAGGCCCTCGGGCTCGCCACGGTCGACACCTGGGCCCTCGGCACCGGTTCGATCGCGGAGGTCGCGCTCGCCGCGGCCCAGGGAGCGGCGGCCTGGTTCGACCCCTCCCAGCTGGACGAGAGCGACGAGGCGGCGTTCGCCGCGTGGCTCGCCGACGACGCCCGCCCCAAGGTGCTGCACAACGCCAAGGCCGTGATGCGGGTCGCCGCCGAGCACGGCTGGAGCGTCGCCGGCGTCACCATGGACACCGCGCTCGCCGCCTACCTCGTCAAGCCCGGCCGCCGCTCCTTCGACCTGGACGCGCTGTCCACGGAGTACCTGGGCCGGGAGCTGGCCCCCGCCGCCACGGCCGACGGGCAGCTCGCCTTCGGCGCCGACGACGGCGCGGAGGCCGAGGCGCTGATGGTGCAGGCCCGCGCCGTCCTCGACCTCGGGGCGGCCTTCACCAGCCGCCTTGAGGAGGTGGGCGCGGCCGACCTCCTGCGTGACGTGGAACTGCCCACGTCCGTCCTCCTGGCCCGGCTGGAGCGGTACGGCATCGCCGCCGACAAGGCCCATCTGGAGGCCATGGAGCAGATGTTCGCGGGCGCTGTCCAGCAGGCCGTGAAGGAAGCGCACGCGGCGGCCGGGCACGAGTTCAACCTCGGCTCGCCCAAGCAGCTCCAGGAAGTCCTGTTCGGCGAGCTCGGCCTGCCGAAGACGAAGAAGACCAAGACGGGCTACACCACCGACGCCGACGCCCTGGCCTGGCTGGCCGCCCAGACCGACAACGAACTGCCGGTCGTCATGCTCCGCCACCGCGAGCAGGCGAAGCTGCGCGTCACGGTCGAGGGCCTGATCAAGACGGTCGCGGCCGACGGCCGTATCCACACGACCTTCAACCAGACCGTCGCCGCGACCGGCCGGCTGTCCTCGACGGACCCGAACCTCCAGAACATCCCCGTACGCACGGACGAGGGCCGGGCGATCCGCCGCGGCTTCGTCGTCGGCGAGGGCTTCGAGTCCCTGATGACGGCCGACTACAGCCAGATCGAACTCCGTGTCATGGCGCACCTCTCGGAGGACGCCGGCCTGATCGAGGCCTTCACCTCCGGCGAGGACCTGCACACCACCGCGGCCTCGCAGGTCTTCGCGGTCGAGCGCTCCGCGGTGGACGCGGAGATGCGGCGCAAGATCAAGGCGATGTCCTACGGCCTGGCGTACGGGCTGTCGGCCTTCGGCCTCTCCCAGCAGCTGAACATCGAGGCGGCCGAGGCCCGCGCCCTCATGGACGCCTACTTCGAGCGGTTCGGCGGCGTACGGGACTATCTGCGCCGGGCCGTCGACGAGGCCAGGGCGACGGGCTACACCGCGACGCTCTTCGGGCGCCGCCGCTACCTCCCCGACCTCAACAGCGACAACCGCCAGCGCCGCGAGGCGGCCGAGCGCATGGCGCTGAACGCCCCCATCCAGGGCACCGCGGCGGACATCGTCAAGATCGCCATGCTCCACGTGGACCGGGCCCTGCGGGAAGCGGACCTCACCTCCCGCATGCTCCTCCAGGTGCACGACGAAATCGTCCTGGAGATCGCCCCCGGCGAGCGCCCGGCCGTGGAGGAACTGGTCCGCCGCGAAATGGCCGGCGCGGTCCAGCTCCGAGCCCCCCTCGACGTCTCGGTAGGAGTAGGCCCCGACTGGGAATCAGCAGCCCACTGACCCCGACACCGACCTCCCCGCGCCCTTCAGGGGCGCGGGGAACGGCGCGACCAGCCACGACGGACGGGCACGGACCGACAGCCGCGAGCCCCCGAAGGGCCCGCGGGGAACGGCGCGACCAGCCACGACGCACCGGGTACGAGCCCACCGGCAGCAAGCGACCCGTAGGGGCGCGGGGAACGGCGCGACAAACCACGACGGACGGGCACCTACCGACAGCGGCGAGCCCCCGAAGGGCTCGCGGGGAACGGCGCGACCAGCCACGACGCACCGGGTACGAGCCCACCGGCAGCAAGCGACCCGTAGGGGCGCGGGGAACGGCGCGACAAACCACGACGGACGGGCACCTACCGACAGCGGCGAGCCCCCGAAGGGCCCGCGGGGAACGGCGCGACCAGCCACAACCCACCCACAGCCACCCCACCACCCCCGTCGGCCGAGTGCCACACGCCCCCGCGGGGCCCGTCACTCCGCTGGCCCCCGCGAAGAAGCCCCCGCGAGCCCACCGCCGCGAGGATGCGGCCATGGGTATACGCATGCTCCATCGCCGAACGGCCCAGGCACGGACGCACGCCCAGGCGAACGCCGACGCGCTCCCGTGCACGCCCCGCCCACCGGTCCCGGTCCTCGCGGCCGGCGCAAGCACCGCCCGCATTCCCGCCGTCCCCCTGGCCCGGCCGCGCCAGGCCGCCACGGCCCTGCGCACCCGGCTCGCGCCCGCACGGGGCGCCGTACGCCTGCACGCGGCGCCCGACTGGCGCCTGTGGGCCGACCTGGGGCGCGGCTACCTGACCCTCGCCCTGACCAGGCTCGCGCGGCCACGCCCGCCCGCCACCGTCACGGTCTTCGTCGCACCCCCGGTCCCCGCCAGAACCCCCGGTGCCGCGGGAATCGCCGGCCCCCGGACCCCGGGCCCCGCACCGACCGGCCACATCACCGCCACCCCGAACGCCCCCGCAGACGGGGAAGGCCCTGACGCAGCGAACCGGACCGCCCCTGCCGCAGCAGACCGCGACACCCCAGCCGCAGCGACCGGAACCGCACCCCCCGCAGCAGACCGCAACACCCCCGCCGCACCGAACCGCAACACCCCCGCACCGGCGGACCCGAACACCCCCGCAGAGAACAAGGCCGGCCCCGTCAACGGGGACTCGACCCGCTCCGCTCCCGTGCCGCCTCTGCCCGAGCGTCGTCCGACGCCCCGGCCGGACGCCACAGCCTGATCCCGGCGGCGTACAGCACCACGCCCAGGAGCAGTCCCGCGCCCACCCCGAAGCACAGGGTCGGGATCACCTCCCAGGGCCTGGCCCCGGACCGCCGGTGCCCCCGCCACCGCGTCACCCGCTGCACCGCCCCCAGCAGCGCGCAGCCGCCGACCACGGCCGCGGCCACGTACCGGTCCCGTACCGACAGGGCCGCGAGGCCCGCTGGTTCGGCGGCCGCCGGCACCCGCCGCAGTGCGCGCACGACGAACGCGACGACCACGGCTGCGCCCACCGCGGAACTGCCGTACTGGAGGTACCAGTACACGGGGGAGCCCCGCAGCTCCCGGCCCAGGACGGGCAGCAGCCGTACTCCCCACCGGTCGTGGTGCGTGAAGGCGTCCCACACGACGTGGGTCAGCGCGCCGAGTGCCGCGGACAGGTACCACCACATCACCGACGACGGCCGCGGGCGCGTGCGCGGCGCCCCGCAGCGCAGCAGCGCGGCCGGCGGGCCCTGGCTCGCGCGCGGCAGCAGCGCCACCAGCGGTTCACGCACCAGCAGCCACAGTCCCGTCAGCGCCCAGGCGATGAGCACGTCGACGGTGAAGACACCCGCGACGGAGTGCGTGAAGCCCCCGAACTCCATCCCGCCCGACAGCACACTCGCCGCGAAGTAGGTCATGTCGGGAGCGAAGGAACCCGCCACGAGCACGGCGGGCACCAGGCGGCCCCGGCCGGTTCCGTCGGGACGCAGGGCGGGCAGGACGGCCGCCGCGTGGCTCAGTGTGAAGGGCAACGGAGCTCCTCGGGGCGGACGGTGGCCGGGTGTTCGGCCGGGAGATCACTGCGGTCCAGTATGGGCGACGCCGCCCCACCCCAACGTGACATGGCCAACCGGTGAAAACCGGGCGCGAACGGGTGCCCGAGAAAAGCAAGTTGTCGTAGGGTCGCCTGGGTCCCCGTGCCGGGCGGCGACGTCGAACGGCTGGGCGGAGCACTTACCGGCGCCACCGGGGCAACCTGCACCGCGAGTCGATCGTCACAACAGAACGAGCACACCTCACCGCACGGCACGGCGGGACGGCACGGCAGACGGGAAGAGGGCACGGCGGGGCGCGCGGAGCGCTCAGGCAGCGACAGACAGAGACGGGCGCTCGGGCGTCCACGGGAGGGTTCGGTATATGGCGGCGCAATTCGGCAGCAGGCTGCGCAAGGGAGCGGCGACGACCGCTGTGGCCGCGGTCGCGGTCGCGGCTCTGTCCGCGTCCCAGGCTCCGGGGGTGACGGTCGACGACACCGGCAGACAGACCACCGGTGCCCAGCCCGCGGCGGACGCGACCACCGCCGACGGGGGCGCCGCGACCGGCAACTCGCCGTACTACACGGACCTTCCGCCGCTGAAGAGCCCGAGCCCCGCGCCGACCATCGGCACCCCCGTCTCGCAGACGGAGGCCGAGGCGGGCATACCCGCGACCGTCCTGGACGCCTACAAGAAGGCCGAGGCTGAGCTGCGCGACACGAAGCCGGGCTGCAACCTGCCCTGGCAACTGCTCGCCGCCATCGGCAAGGTGGAGTCGGGGCAGGCCCGCGGTGGCCGCGTCGACGCGAACG
>NZ_JBEXCW010000127.1:0-17667 GCF_040605435.1 Streptomyces sp. NPDC005574 | reverse complement strand
TCACCCCCCGCACCCCCCCTGCGCCCCCCACCCACACCCGCCCCCCCCCCCCCGGGGGGGGGGGGGGGCCCCCCCCCCCCCCCCCGCCGCCGTGTTCGGGCATCCGCGCTGACCGTTCCCACCCGCCGTCCGGCAGCCGCGCAGGTCCGCGACGGGCAGGGGCACGGCCGAAACGGACCCACCCGGGCAGCATCGGGCCTGCAACAGACCTGGTCAGTGCCGCGCACCCGCTGTAGAACTTCCCCCATGGGCCACACCGGGCCCGAACGGGCAGGCAGGCGCGGGACGACAGGGCACGGAAGCGGGTGGCGGCCATGCAGACCAGGACGGCGGAAGAGCGTCAGCGCGAGATCGTGCGGACCGCGCGCCACACCGGCTCGGTCGACGTGAGCGCGCTCGCCGCCGCACTGGGCGTGGCCAAGGAGACCGTACGGCGGGATCTGCGCGCACTGGAGGACCACGGGCTGGTCCGCCGCACCCACGGCGGCGCCTATCCCGTGGAGAGCGCCGGGTTCGAGACGACGCTCGCCTTCCGCGCCACCAGTCACGTGCCGGAGAAGCGCCGGATCGCGGTCGCGGCGGCCGAGTTGCTCGGGGACGCCGAGACGGTCTTCGTCGACGAGGGCTTCACCCCGCAGCTCATCGCCGAGGCACTGCCGCGGGACCGGCCGCTGACCGTGGTCACCGCGTCCCTGCCGGTGGCGGGCGCGCTCGCCGGGGCGGACGGCGTCTCGGTGCTGCTGCTCGGCGGCCGGGTCCGCTCCGGCACACTGGCGACCGTCGACCACTGGACGACGAAGATGCTCGCCGGCTTCGTCATCGACCTGGCGTACATCGGCGCCAACGGCATCTCCCGCGAGCACGGCCTGACGACGCCCGACCCCGCGGTCAGCGAGGTCAAGGCGCAGGCGGTCCGCGCGTCCCGGCGCACCGTGTTCGCGGGCGTGCACACCAAGTTCGGCGCGGTCAGCTTCTGCCGGTTCGGCGAGATCGGCGCGCTGGAGACGATCGTCACGAGCACCCTGCTGCCCTCGGCCGAGGCCCACCGGTACTCCCTGCTGGGACCCCAGGTCATCCGCGTCTGACCCCTCCGGAAAGCCGGAGAGGCCCCCTTCCCTACCCCCACTGTGCCCCTTATTTCACGAATCCTCCGCAATTCCCCTACGTTCAGGAGCGATCCATGCGAACCCAGAGCCGACGGAGGCCGCGAGCCACGCTCGCCATGGCCGCCGCAGGGACGCTGCTCGCCCCGCTGCTCTCCGGCTGCTGGGTCGGGGCGGGCGGGGCCGGATCGGGCGGCGACTCGATCAACGTCCTGATGGTCAACAACCCCCAGATGACCGAACTGCAGAAACTCGCGCCCCGCTTCACCGAAGAGACCGGCATCAAGGTCAACTTCACCGTCCTGCCCGAGAACGACGTCCGCGACAAGATCAGCCAGGACTTCGCCAACCAGGCGGGACAGTACGACGTCGCCACCCTGTCCAACTACGAGATACCGATCTACGCCCGCAACAACTGGCTGCGGGAGATGGACACCTACGTCGCCGGCGACCCGTCGTACGACGAAGCCGACGTCCTCAAGCCGATGCGCCAGTCCCTGACCGGCGACGACGGCAAGCTCTACGGCCAGCCCTTCTACGGCGAGTCGTCCTTCCTGATGTACCGCAAGGACGTGTTCGCCGCGAAGGGCCTGACGATGCCCGCGCACCCGACCTGGACCCAGGTGGCCGACCTGGCCGCGAAGGCCGACGGCGCCGAGCCGGGCATGAAGGGCATCTGCCTGCGCGGACTGCCGGGCTGGGGCGAGGTCATGGCGCCGCTCACCACGGTCGTCAACACCTTCGGCGGCACCTGGTTCGACAAGGACTGGAAGGCACGCCTCGACTCCCCCGAGTGGAAGAGGGCGGTCACGTTCTACGTCGACCTCGTGCGCGAGCACGGCGAGTCCGGCGCCCCCCAGTCCGGCTTCGCCGAGTGCCTCAACAACCTCACCCAGGGCAAGGTCGCCATGTGGTACGACGCCACCTCCGCCGCCGGTTCCCTGGAGGCGGCGAAGTCCCCGGTCAAGGGCAAACTCGGTTACGCCCCCGCCCCGGTGGAGAAGACGGACTCCTCCGGCTGGCTCTACACCTGGGCGTGGGGCATCCAGAAGGCGTCCCACAACCCCGAGAAGGCGTGGAAGTTCGTCTCCTGGGCCTCGGGCAAGCGCTACGAGCAGCTGGTCGGTGACGAGATCGGCTGGTCGAACGTGCCGGCCGGCAAGCGCGCGTCGACGTACACGAACGCCGACTACCGCAAGGAGGCCGGCGCCTTCCAGGAGATGACCAGGCAGGCCATCCAGGGCGCCCGGCCGAACGACCCGGGGGTGCAGCCGCGCCCCGCGCCCGGCATCCAGTTCGTCGGCATCCCCGAGTTCACCGACCTCGGCACCAAGGTCTCGCAGGAGATCAGCGCGGCCATCGCCGGACGCCAGTCCGTCGAGTCGGCCCTGAGGAAGTCCCAGCAGCTCGCCGAGCGGATCTCCGAGGAGTACGAGGGACGATGACCGCCACCGCAACCGCTCCGACAGCCACCCCCACGCCCGTGCGCACCGCGCGGCAGCCCTCGGCGCGCCTGCGCGCCTGGGCCACCAGGGCACCGCTCCTGCCCGCCCTGGTCTTCATGATCGTGGTCACCCAACTCCCGTTCGTGGCCACGCTGGTGATCTCCTTCTTCGACTGGAACGCGCTCTACCCGCAGGCCCGCCGCTTCACCGGCTTCGACAACTACCAGCAGGTGCTGACCGACGCCGACCTGCGCCACTCGGTGTGGACGACGGTCCTGCTCACGGCCGCGGTGGTGGTGGCCAGCCTGATCCTGGGCCTGGCCCTGGCGCTCCTGCTGGACCGCAGGTTCCGCGGCCGGGGTGTGGTCCGCACCCTGCTCATCGCGCCCTTCCTGGTGGTCCCGGTGGCGGCGGCCCTGCTCTGGAAGCATGTGCTCTACAACCCTGAATACGGCCTGCTCAATGGGTTGTTGCACTATGTGGGCGGCCCACAACCCGACTGGATCTCCAGCACCCCGCTGCTCGCCGTCGAGGCGTCGCTGGTGTGGCAGTGGACCCCGTTCATGATGCTGATCCTGCTGGCCGGCCTGCAGAGCCGCGACCAGCAGCAGATGGAAGCGGCGAAGGTGGACGGCGCGAGCGGCTGGCAGATCTTCCGCTACCTGACACTCCCCCACCTGCGCCGGTACCTGGAACTGGGCGCCCTGCTGGGCTCGATCTACATCGTCCAGAACTTCGACGCGGTCTTCACGATCACGTCCGGCGGCCTGGGCACGGCGAACCTGCCGTACACGGTCTACCAGAGCTTCTACCAGGCCCACGAGAACGGCCTCGCCTCGGCCGCCGGTGTCCTGGTGGTCATCGGCTCGATCGTCATCGCGACCTTCGCCCTGCGCGTCGTGTCGTCCCTGTTCCGCGAGGAGGTGGCTCGCTGATGAGCACCGTCGCCGTACGACCGCACCGTGGCCGGGGCAAGGGAGCGGGCCTGGGCCTCGTGGCCTGGCTCCTGGGCATCGTGTTCTTCCTGCCCATCGCGTGGATGGCCCTGACGTCCCTCCACACGGAGCAGGACGCGGCCACCAACCCGCCCTCCTTCGGCGCCGCCCTGACCCTGGACGGCTACCGCGAGTTCTTCGGCACGGGCGGCGGCGCGAGCCCGTGGCCCGCGCTGGTCAACTCCGCTGTGGCGTCGGTGGCGTCGACCCTGTTCGTCCTGCTGCTGGCCTTCCCCGCCGCCTACGCGCTCTCCATCCGCCCGGTCAGGAAGTGGACCGACGTCCTGTTCTTCTTCCTGTCGACGAAGATGCTGCCGGCCGTGGCGGGCCTGCTGCCGATCTACCTCTTCGCGAAGAACGCGGGGATGCTGGACAACATCTGGCTGCTGGTCATCCTCTACACGTCCATGAACCTGCCGATCGCGGTGTGGATGATGCAGTCCTTCCTGGCCGAGGTCCCGGTCGCGGTGATCGAGGCGGCCAAGGTGGACGGGGCCCGCCTGCCGACGATCCTCGCCCGCGTCGTGGCCCCCATCGCCCTGCCCGGCATCGCCGCGACGTCCCTGATCTGCTTCATCTTCAGCTGGAACGAGCTGCTGTTCGCCCGGGTCCTCACCGGCGTGGTGGCGGAGACCGCCCCCGTCTTCTTGACCGGCTTCATCACCAGCCAGGGCCTGTTCCTGGCGAAGGTGTGCGCAGCGTCGCTCGTCGTCTCCCTGCCGGTGCTCGCCGCGGGGTTCGCCGCCCAGGACAAACTGGTCCAGGGCCTGTCGTTGGGAGCCGTCAAATGAAGGCCGCCGTCATCGAGTCCGTGGGCCGTGCCGTCGTCACCGAGGTCCCCGACCCGACGCCGGGTGCGCGCGAGGTCGTCGTCGAGGTCGCCGCGTGCGGACTGTGCGGCACCGACCTGCACATCCTCCGGGGCGAGTTCGCGCCGAAGCTGCCGATCGTGCCCGGGCACGAGTTCGCGGGCACGGTGGTCGGGGTGGGCACCCAGGTCACGGAGGTCGCGGTCGGCGACCGGGTGGCGGTGGACCCGTCGCTGTACTGCCACGAGTGCCGTTACTGCCGTACCGGCCACAACAACCTCTGCGAGCGGTGGGCGGCGATCGGCGTCACCACCGCCGGGGGCGCGGCCCAGTACGCGGTGGCACCGGTGGCGAACTGCGTGAGGCTGCCCGAGCACGTGCGCACCCAGGACGCGGCCCTGGTGGAACCCCTGTCGTGCGCGGTACGCGGCTACGACGTGCTGCGGTCCCGGCTGGGCGCCCACGTCCTGATCTACGGCTCCGGGACGATGGGGCTGATGATGCTGGAGCTCGCCAAGCGCACGGGGGCGGCGAGCGTGGACGTGGTGGACGTGAACCCGGCACGGCTGGAGACGGCCCGGCGGCTCGGCGTCTCCGACACGGCCGCGAACGCGGACGAGCTGGAGCGGCCGCAGGGCTGGGACCTGGTGGTGGACGCCACGGGCAACGCGGCGGCGATCCAGGACGGCCTGGAGCGGGTGGCGAAGGCGGGGACGTTCCTCCAGTTCGGGGTCGCCGACTACGCCACCCGGGTGACCATCGACCCGTACCGCGTCTACAACCAGGAGATCACCATCACCGGCTCGATGGCGGTCCTGCACAGCTTCGAGCGAGCGGCCGAACTGTTCGCGGGCGGAGTCCTGGACCCCGACGTCTTCATCAGCGACCGCATCCCCCTGGACCGCTACCCGCAGGCGCTGGAGCAGTTCGCGGCGGGCGTGGGCCGGAAGATCGTGGTGGTGCCGTAGGTGAACGCCTCAGCCCGTCCGGAGGTCCGGGGGGCGGCAGCGCCCAGAGAGGGGAAGGGGCGGCGGGGGCGGCGCAGGCGCGGGGGGCCGCGGGGGCGAAAAAACCGGGGTTCACCGATTGGCCCACGGTAAGGGAACGGTAAAACGCCCTCGCTCGTTCACGGGTCATGACAGCTATGACCCCCGGCTCGAACATCCCTCTGTCCGCCCCCCGCGTGACGGTGGACGTCACCGCCCCCGTGCGGCTCGACGTGTCGAGCCTGCTGCTCACCGCCGACGGCAAGGTGCGCTCCGACGACGACTTCATCTTCTACAACCAGCCGAGCGGCCCGGGCGTGACCTACCGCTCGGGCGGCGGCACGGCCCCCGACGCGATCACCGTCGACACCACCGCCGTCCCGCCCGGCATCGAGAAGATCGTCGTCACCGCCAGCCCGGACGCCGCGGGCCAGACCTTCCAGGGCATCGAGCCGACGGCCACCATCCGCAACGCGGACGACAACAGCGTCCTGGCCACCTTCACGCCCCCGCAGCTCGGCGGCGAGACGGCACTGGTGATCGTGGAGGTGTACCTCCGCAACGGCGCCTGGAAGGCCCGCGCCGTCGGCCAGGGCTACGCCGACGGCCTCGCGGGCATCGCCACCGACTTCGGTGTCTCCGTGGAGGAACCGGCGCCCGCCGCCGCCCCGGCCGCCCCGCCGCGGCCGGGTGTCCAGGCGCCGCCGCCCCCGGCCGCGGACCCGCGCGTCGCCGCGCCCCCGGTGCCCGCCGCGCCTCCGGCGCCGCCCGCCGCACCGCCGGCCCCCGCGCCCGGCGCCGGGAAGATCAACCTCGACAAGGGCCGGGTCAGCCTCCAGAAGAACCAGACCGTCTCCCTCGTCAAGGGCGGCCGTCCGCTGCTCTCCCAGGTCAAGATGGGTCTGGGCTGGGAGCCCGCGTTCCGCGGCAAGGACATCGACCTCGACGCCTCGGTCATCGCGTACGGCCCGCAGCGCAACCACATCGACAGCTGCTACTTCGGCAAGCTGTCCATCGTCAACGGCGCGATCAAGCACTCCGGCGACAACCTCACCGGCGAGGGCGGCGGGGACGACGAGGTGATCGTGGTCGACCTCGGCCGGCTCCCGCAGGAGGTCACCGGTCTGGTGTTCACGGTCAACTCCTTCTCCGGCCAGAAGTTCACCGAGGTCGCCAAGGCCTACTGCCGGCTCCTGGACGCGGCGAGCGGCGAGGAACTCGTCCGCTTCGACCTCACCAGCGCCGAGGCGCAGACCGGCGTGCTGATGGCCAAGCTGATCAAGCAGTTCTCCGGTGAGTGGGAGATGACCGCGATCGGCGACTTCGTGAAGGCCCGCACGGTCCGCAACATGGTCAAACCGGGCGCGCAGACGCTGTAGCCCCTGCCCCCGCCACCCGTGCGGCCCCGCCCCCGGGCGTCCCGACCGAAGGGGCGCCCGGCGGGAGCGGTTCCGCCCGGCCGCGGATTGCCGCAGGTTGTCTAGAACAGGGCGCTGTAGGCGTTGAGGGCGGGCTGCCCGCCCAGGTGGGCGTAGAGCACGGTCGAGTCCCGGCCGATCTCGCCGCGGGACACCAGGTCGATCATTCCCGCCATCGACTTCCCCTCGTACACGGGGTCGGTGACCATGCCCTCGGTGCGGGCCGCGAGCCGCATCGCCGCCAGCGTGGCCTCGTCCGGAACGCCGTACGTGCCCGCGTGGTACCGCTCGTCCAGCTCCACGTCCGCCTCGGTCAACTCCTTCTTCACGCCGATGAGTTGCCCGGTGTTGTGGGCGATCCGGGCGATCTGCTCGCGGGTGCGGGCGGGGTTCGCGGACGCGTCGACGCCGATCACCCGGCGCGGCCGGCCGCCCGCCTCCTCCAGCGCCCGGAAGCCGGCGACCATGCCGGCCTGCGTCGAGCCGGTCACCGAGCAGACCACGACGGTGTCGAAGAAGACCCCCGCCGCCCACTCCTGTTCGGCGACCTCGTGGGCCCAGCCGGCGAAGCCGAGGCCGCCGAGCGGATGGTCTGAGGCGCCGGCGGGAATGGCGTAGGGCTTGCCGCCCCGCTCCTCCACCTCGCGCAGGGCCTGTTCCCAGCTCTCCTTGAACCCGATCCCGAATCCGGCGCGCACCAGCCGTACGTCCGCTCCGGCGAGCCTGCTGATCAGGATGTTGCCGACCTTGTCGTAGACGGAGTCGGGCCACTCCACCCAGCTCTCCTGCACCAGCACGCACTTGAGTCCGGCGCGGGCGGCGACGGCGGCGACCTGCCGGGTGTGGTTGGACTGCACTCCGCCGATCGAGACGAGCGTGTCGCAGCCCTGGGCGAGCGCGTCGGCGACCAGGTACTCCAGCTTGCGGGTCTTGTTGCCGCCGTAGGCGATACCGGAGTTGCAGTCCTCGCGCTTGGCCCAGAGGGCGGCGCCGCCGAGGTGGGCGGAGAGCCGCTCCAGCGGGTGCACCGGCGAGGGGCCGAAGAGGAGCGGGTAACGCTCGTACGAGGAAAGGGACATGAGAGCCTCCGGGGAGTCAGTGGGCCTCTTCGTCGGCGGTCGCGTCCATGTCCGCGAGTCCGCGCCAGATCTCCGCGGTGACACCGACCGCGCTGTCGGTGTCGCCGTTCGCGCAGGCTTCGATCAGCCGTTCGTGCAGTCCGGTGGAGCGGCAGGCGGTGCCCTCGCCGAAGCGCCGCCGCTCCAGGCGCCGGATCAGCGGGGTGTAGCGGGTGATGGTCGCGGCGGCGGCCCGGTTGCCGGCGGCGCGGACCAGGACGTCGTGCAGTTCGTCGTCGGCGCCCAGGGCCGCGTCGACCTCGCCCGTGCGGACGGCCGTCGCGAACCGCTCGTTGGCCGCCCGCATCGCCTCGACGTCCGCCGCGAACAGCCGGGGCACACCGACCCTGGTGACCAGCTCGTGCATGGCGCCCACCACCGCGGCCGCGTCGCGCACGTCGGCGGCCACGACCGGCGTGACCCGCGTGTAGCTCTGCGGCTTGCTCTCCAGGAGTCCCTCGTCGACCAGGCGGCTGAACGCCTCACGCACCGGCGCCCGGGACAGCCCGAGCCGCTCCGCCAGCTCGGCGTCCCGCACCACGGCACCGGGTTCGATCTCCCCGGCGACGATGGCGTCCCGGATCGCTTCGTAGGCGCGGTCCCGGAGCAGGATGCGGCGCACGGGCCGGAGGGCTTCCATGGACTGAAATGTTAGATGTCAATTCGCCGCCCAGGCAAGAGCGGGGCCCGCACCACCGTGCGGGCCCCGCTCACCTCACTTCGTCACCCGGCTGTCAGGCGGCCCAGGGCCAGTCCGCGTCCCGGGCGCCTTCGAGCAGCGGCACCATCTTGAAGGCCGCGTCCGAGAGGCCGCCGAAGGTGTGCCGGTTGGCCGCGCCGGACGGGCCGTGGCCCGCCCGGTGGCCGGCCAGGTTCCAGGTGTAGACCGGCACGTGCGCCGGCACCTGCTCGGTCGGGTCGCCGTGCCCGCTGTACGCGTACTGCTCGTCGGTGACGATCAGCACCCGGTCGTGCCGGCGGTAGTGGCGCCGCACCGCCTCGACGGTGTCGGTGCCGCCCAGGTCGCCGAAGCGCTCCAGGATCTTCAGCACCGACTCGCCGGAGCGGAACGTCACCCGCTTGCTCGACGTCCCGAACTCCACCAGATCCGCGTCGGCCGCCCGCAGCGCGAGTGCCGTGCCGAAGATCGCCGCCGCGTCGGCCCGGGTGAGCTCCGAGCGGTCGGACAGGCGCGAGTAGAACATCGAACCGGAGCGGTCGACCAGCACCAGTGTCCGGCCGGGCAGCGCGGGCACGTTGGCCAGCGAGTGGCCGAGCGCCCGCTCCAGCGGGTACGCCCAGCGCAGCGACGACGCGTGCCGGTGCGCGGCGAGGTAGCGGAAGGGGAACTGCCGCGAGCGCGCCACCTCCGCCGGGTCGCTGATCCGCGCGGCGACCTGTGCGGCCACCTCGTCGGACACGCCGGCCTCGTCGAAGTTGCGCAGGTTGCGCGCGAGCGACATCACGCCCATGGACGGGATCACCGCCTCCCACGCCTCCTTGTCCATCGGCCCCTGGAGCCAGCCCGCCAGCGCCTCCCACGTCATGCCCGCCGCCGCGAGCCGCTCGGCGCCGCCCGCGGAGGTGACCACCGCGCGCCGCTGTGCGACCGGCAGCGCCATCAACTCCCGGTGCGCCACCAGGACCGGGTCCGAGGCGGGCGGTACGGCGGTGTCCGGGTGGTGCCGGCGGTCGAGGGCGTAGCGGAACAGCTCGCCCTGCCCCGGCTTGCCGGGGTCCGGTACGGCGTGCACGAGGTTGAGGATGTCGCCGAAGCGGTACCCCTTGGAGGCCGTGTCGTACTTCAGCAGTGACGTGCCGCTGTAGAGGCGCCGAACGGCGTCGGCGACGCCGCGCTTGACCGGCTTCGGCACGTTGCGGCCGTACGTCGCCGTCCAGTACGCGAGCAGTTCGCCGGGCTCGTCGGGCCGCCGCAGCACGGAGGCCACGACCTGCCGGTTCGAGGGGCCGTCGGTGGCGCTCGCGTCGAGACGCGCCTTCACGTACTCGGCGGCGCCCACGATCGACGCGGTGCGGAGGTTGCCCTCGCCCCGCAGCCAGCCCAGCAGGCCCGCCGTCCAGAACGGGTCGCTGACGGCGAGCTCGCGCACCAGGGTGGCGAACCGGTCGTCGCGGGCGGCACCGGTCTCGTAGAAGGTCTGCTGCGACACGAAGTTGGCGAGCGAGAGCAGGAAGAGTTCGGAGCGCGCGTCACGCTCACGGCCGAGGCCGCCCTGGTACGTACGCAGCACCCGGCCCGTCGACGTGACGCGCGAGGTGGGCTGCGCCTTGGCGGCCTTCTTGTTGAATCGCGCCATGGTGAATTCCCCCCGAATTCCTGTGGGTTCCGGAAGGAGACGCAGAGAAGGCGGGTGCCCGAGATCGAGATTCGGCGACGGAAATCGTCATCGGACGCTCTTCCTTTTGAGCTACACCGGCCCTGGGCCGATGACGGGACTCGAACCCGCGACCTTCCGATCCCTGAAGTAACCGTTGCCTGCGCACCGGGCACCCACCATGAGCTGCGCCTCCCGAGATCAAGCCGGCGGCGGCGTGAATTCTTTGGAAGAGAAGTAGCCGCCGCCTTCGCACCGGGAGTGCGTGGCGTTCTGATCTCACTGTAGGAGGCGCGACTCGGGAGGAGCGAGCGAATTAACCTCGCCCGTAACGGAGTCAGCCGCGCTTCTGCCGCTTCCAGGGGCCGGTGATGGCGAGCATGATGCCGGGCGTCTGGATGTTGGCGAACAGGGTCCGGCCGTCGGGCGAGAAGGTGACGCCGGTGAACTCGCTGTATTCCGGCGCCGCTTCGGTACCGATGTTGAGTTCGTTGCGGGCGATGGGGTACGTACGGCCGCTGTCGGTGGCGCCGAACAGGTGCTGGACGCCCTCGCCGTCCTCGGCGATGACGAGGCCGCCGTACGGGGAGACGGTGATGTTGTCGGGGCCGTCGAAGGCGCCGTCGACCGACGGGTCGGGGTTCACGCCGAGCAGCACCTTCAGGGTGAGGGTGCGGCGCTTGGGGTCGTAGAACCAGACCGCGCCGTCGTGCTGGACGGGGCTCTCGGTGCGGGCGTACGAGGAGACGATGTAGGTGCCGCCGTCTCCCCACCACATGCCTTCGAGCTTGCGGGCGCGGGTCACCTGGCCGTCGGTGAACTGCTTGCGGACGGACGTGGTCTTCGCGTCGCGGTCGGGGACGTCGACCCAGTCGACGCCGTACACGGTCCCGATCTTCGTGGCGCGGGACAGGTCGTCGACGAACTTGCCGCCGGAGTCGAAGCACTTGAACGCCTGGAGGACGCCCGCGTCGTCGGCGAGGGTGCGCAGCTTGCCGCGGCCGTGGTGGAAGTGCTCGGGCGGGGTCCAGCGGTAGAGCAGGCCGTTGGGGCCGGAGGCGTCCTCGGTGAGGTAGAGGTGGCCGCGCTTGGGGTCGACGACGACGGCCTCGTGGGCGTAACGGCCCAGCGCCTTGACCGGCTTGGGGCTGCGGTTGGCCCGGCGGTCGGCGGGGTCGACCTCGAAGACGTAGCCGTGGTCCTTGGTCATGCCGTTCTGGCCGGCCTTGTCCTCGGTCTCCTCGCAGGTGAGCCAGGTGCCCCAAGGGGTGCTGCCACCCGCGCAGTTGGTGGAGGTGCCGGCGATGCCGACCCACTCGGCGACGTGGTCGTGACGCACCTCGACGACCGTGCAGCCACCGGCGGCGGCGGGGTCGTAGACGAGGCCCTCGGTGAGCGGCACGGGGTAGGTCCAGCCGGACCGGGGGCCCTTGAGCTCGTGGTTGTTGACGAGCAGGGTCGCGCCGCGCGGGCCGTCGAAGGTGGCGGTGCCGTCGTGGTTGGACGGCGTGCTCTCACCGGACTCCAGCGTGGTCTTCCCGCTGTAGGTCACGACGCGGTACCTGAAGCCGGCGGGCAGGGCGAGGATGCCCTTCGGGTCGGGGACCAGCGGCCCGTAACCGACACCGCCGTGGGCGGCCGCCGACTCCTCCCCGAGGCTCTCGGAGTCGGTGGAGGCGAGGGCGTTCGGTGCCGTGGCGAGCGCGCCGACACTCCCCGCCAGCGCGACCCCCGCACCGGTGATCGCGGATTTTCTGGCGAAGTCCCTGCGGGTGAGCGACATGGTGTCTCCTGTGACGGTGGGTCTGCCGTGGAGGGTGGCGGAGCTCGATCGGCGCCACGCTCCCGCCCGCTCCTGAACGGGAGATTAACGCCGAGCGACTTCACCGGCCTGTATTCCATGAACCCGTAAGCACACACCCAACACCCCCAAAAAACCACCCACCCAACCAGCCACAAACCCCCACTGGCCGACAAGACACGGGCCCCGTCGGGGCGCGAGGAACCGCGCACCCAGCCACACCCCACCCGCAGCCGACAACGCACGGGACCCCACCAGGGGCGCGAGGAACCGCGCACCCAGCCACACCCCACCCGCAGCCGACAACGCACCCGTCTGGACAGGGGCGCGGGGAACTGCGCAAAAACCCGCACCGCACCCCACCCGTACCCGACCGCCCCGGCCAACAGGCCCCCCACCGCCACCGCCAAGGTGGACGGCGACCCCCAGGGTCACCCCCCGCGCTGCGACCGCGCCTTGAACGCCGCCTTCCGCGCCTCCTTGGCGATCCTCTTGTCCGGATGCAACCGCCCCATCGCCTCCAGCACATCCGCCGTGGCGGGGTGATCCACCCGCCAGGCCGCCGCGAAGAACCCGCTGTGCTGCATCGCGAGCCCCTCCACGAGAGCCTGCAGCTCATCCGAGTTGCCCTCCGCGGCGAGCTGCGCGGCGAGCGTGTCGACGGTCAGCCAGAACACCATCTGCTCGGACGGCGCCGGCACCTCGGCCGCACCCCGCTCGCTGAGCCAGACCCGGGCGAGTCCGCCGAGTTCGGCGTCGTCGAGCACCTCCCGCAGGGCCGGTTCGGCCTCGGCGCCGACCAGGGACAGCGCCTGCTGGCACCGCAGCCGGCGCAGCGGCGCACCGGCGTCCGCGCCACGGGCGGCAGCCAGCAACTCCCGTGCGGCGGTGAGCTGTTCGCGCCGCGCCAGCCACTGTTCGGTCTCCGCCTGGGCGGCGGCCGGCGGGAAGTACGAGGTCTGGTCGAGCAGCGCGTCGGCCCCCTTGTCGGCGAGCTCCCCGACGGCGGGCGCCCCGAAGCCGGCCTCCAGCAGCCGCGCCCGCAGCCCGTACAGGCCGAGCGGGGTCAGACGCACGATGCCGTAGCGGCTGACGTCCGTCTCGTCGACCGGGGCGGCGGACTCCGCGTCGGCGTCGGCCATCAGCGCCTCGTCGACCGGCTGGTACTCGATGAGGCCGACCGGCGCGAGCAGCCGGAACTGGTCGTCCAGCCGCATCATGGCGTCGGACACCTGTTCCAGCATGTCGTTGGTGGGCTCGCCCATGTCGCCGGGCACGATCATGGAGGCGGCCAGCGCGGGCAGCGGCACGGGCACCTGGCCGGGGCCCTCCTCGCTGACGGTGAGCAGGTAGAGGTTGGCGAGCACGCCGTCGAGGAACTCGGACTCCGCCTCGGGGTCCCAGTCGAGGGCGGAGAAGTCGATCTCGCCGCCGGCGTCCATCGCGTCGGCGAGGTCGTCGAGGTCGGGCACGCTCGCGTCGGCCAGCACCGCCTCCAGGGCCGCCTGCCAGACACCGAGCACGTCCTGCGGGGAGCCGCCGCTCAGCAGGGCCAGGTCCTCGCCCGCCTCGACGGTGCCCGCCTCCTCGTCGGTGACGTCGACGAGTCCCGCGTCCAGGGCGACCCGCCACGCCTCGCTCGCCAGGGCCGCCGCGTCGTCCCCGCTCAGTCCGAGAGCCTCGGCGGCGGCCGGCAACTGCTCGTCGGCCAGTCCTCCGCCGGCGTCCACCCGGGTGTCTGGGCCGGCCCAGCGGGCGAGCCGTACGGCCCGGGAGAGCAGTGGCGTGGACAGCGCGTCCCGCGCCAGCTCCGCATCCGGGTGCAGCAGTACCGGCGGCAGGGGGGAGCTGTCTGACATCGGGTGTTTCTCCTAGGCGCCTTGGAAGGGAAGCCCATACGGCTCAGCCGCTCAGCCTAGACGGATTTCCACCCATGCCGCCCGGTTCATGTCTCGGCCAGGTTCCGGACCTGGCCGAAACCTTGACAACTCGCCTCGCCAGGCAGGAGATTGACGCGCGTAGAAAACCGGCGGACAGCTGTTCACTGGAATTTCTACGCGCGTCGCCTCCGCCCCACAGGTCGCGGCTCCCGTTCCACGACCCTCGTCCCGGCGCTCACGTATGTCCCCGGAGGGATTCCGTTGCCGAGCAAGTCTTCCGCGCGCCTCGCCGCGCTCACCGTCGCCGCCGTCTGTTCCGCGGCGTCCATCGTCGTCCTCACCTCGCCCGCGCACGCCGACTCCGTGCGCATCCACGACATCCAGGGCAGCACCCGGACGTCCCCGTACGCCGGCCGGCAGGTCGCCGACGTGGCGGGCATCGTCACCGGGGTGCGCGCCTACGGTTCGTCCCGCGGCTTCTGGATGCAGGACCCGACCCCGGACGACGACCCGGCCACCAGTGAGGGTGTCTTCGTCTTCACCAGCTCCGTACCGAAGGTCGCGGTCGGCGACTCGGTCACCGTGACGGGCACGGTCTCGGAGTTCGTGCCGGGTGGCGCGGCCGGCGGGAACCAGTCGGTGACGGAGATCACCAAGGCGACCGTCACGGTCGTCTCCAGCGGCAACGCCGTCCCGGCCGCGCAGGTCGTCGACGCCCGTTCGGTCCCGGCCGCCTACACGCCGGCCGGTGACCCGGCCACGGGCAACTCGGTCAACGGCCTGCCGCTGGACCCGGCGAAGTACGCCCTGGACTACTACGAGTCCCTGGAGGGCATGAACGTCCGGGTCTCCGACGTCCGCGTGGTCACCGCCACCGACCCGTACACCGAGCTGTGGGTGACGGTGAAGCCGCGCGAGAACACCACGCGGCGCGGCGGCACGCTCTACGGTTCCTACGACTCCCAGAACACCGGCCGCCTGCAGATCCAGTCGCTCGGCGCAACGGCCGACTTCCCGAAGGCGAACGTCGGTGACACCCTCACCGGTACGACGGCGGGCCCCCTGGACTACAACCAGTTCGGTGGCTACACCCTCGTCGCCACCGAGCTCGGCGCCCTGAAGAGCGGTGGGTTGCAGCGCGAGAGCACGCGTCCGCAGCGGCGCGGGGAGCTGGCGGTGGCGACGTACAACGTCGAGAACCTCGACCCGTCCGACGCCACGTTCGAGGAGCACGCCGCCGCGATCGTGCACAACCTGAAGTCGCCCGACATCGTGTCCCTGGAGGAGATCCAGGACAACAACGGCGCGACGAACGACGGTACGGTCGCCGCCGACGTGACGGTGGGCAAGCTCGTCGACGCGATCGTGGCGGCCGGTGGCCCGGCCTACCAGTGGCGGTCCATCGACCCGGTCGACGGCGCGGACGGCGGTGAGCCCGGCGGCAACATCCGTCAGGTCTTCCTGTTCAACCCGGAGCGGGTCTCCTTCACCGACCGCGCGGGCGGCGACTCCACGACGGCCGTCGGCGTCACGAAGGTGCGCGGCAAGGCGCAGCTGACCGTCTCGCCCGGCCGCGTGGACCCGGCGAACACGGCGTGGAAGGCCAGCCGCAAGCCGCTGGCCGGGGAGTTCGTCTTCCGCGGCCGTACGGTCTTCGTGATCGCCAACCACCTCAACTCCAAGGGCGGTGACCAGGGTCTGACCTCGCAGTACCAGCCCGTGGTGCGCAGCTCGGAGGTCCAGCGTCATCTGCAGGCGACCGCGGTGAACGCCTTCGTCAAGCAGATCCTGGACACCCAGAAGAACGCGGACGTCATCGCGCTCGGCGACATGAACGACTTCGAGTTCTCCGAGACCGCGAAGATCCTGGAGGGTGACGGCGAACTCTGGTCGGCGATCAAGTCGCTGCCGAAGAGCGAGCGTTACACCTACGACTACCAGGGCAACCAGCAGGTCCTGGACCAGATCCTGGTCAGCCCGTCGATCCGGCGCGGCTGCGGTCTCGACTACGACAGCGTGCACGTCAACTCGGAGTTCAACGACCAGATCAGCGACCACGACCCGCAGGTGCTGCGGTTCGAGCCGTAGACGGCGGTGCCCGGCGGGCCTGCCGCCGGACGGAGTGAGGCGCGGCCCCGAACCGCGTCGCGAAATGCCGGGCCGGGCCCGGCATTTCGCGGCGTCGCGCTCAGGACCGTGCTCAGGACTTGCTGAACGCACCCGTCAGCCAGTCCTGCCAGGCGGCCTCGTCGGCCTTGGCGTCGGCGTCCAGGGCGAAGTCGTGGACGCTGACGCCGACGGTGTGACCCCAGTGGTTGCGGCCGAAGAAGCGGACGAGGGTGTCGTCGGTACGCAGTCCGATGAAGTAGGGGTCGCGGTAGTCGACCACGGCGTCCAGGGACCGGCCCCCGGGGCCCCGCGCCTGGACGCGGTCCCCGGCGGTGGTGCCGTCGGTGAGCCCGAGCGCCCGGGCGACGGTGGCGAGGGCGTCCGGGGCGCGGCCGCCCTCGGGTCCGTCGAAGGTGGTGAAGGCGACGGGACGGCCGTCGAAGTGGGTCAGGTACTCGCGCAGGGTGTGCAGGTAGAACCCGGTGTGCTTGCTCGCGCCGTCGTACTGGTTGTCCCAGTCGTCGACGAAGATGCCGCTGTGCACGTAGCGCACCCAGGCACGCC
Organism: Streptomyces sp. NPDC005574; assembly: GCF_040605435.1. Classification (NCBI taxonomy): domain Bacteria; kingdom Bacillati; phylum Actinomycetota; class Actinomycetes; order Kitasatosporales; family Streptomycetaceae; genus Streptomyces; species Streptomyces sp. NPDC005574. Next base: position 1,103 of record NZ_JBEXCW010000127.1, on the reverse strand, counting down.
GGCCCTCGTCGCGCGGCTCGATGGTGTAGTCGAGCTGGTTCAGGGTCTGCTCGGAGATCCCCTCGACGTCCGCGACCCGGTTCGTGTAGTGGTGCGGCGGGTCCCAGACGGTGACGGTGGACCCGAACGGCCCCCGGCCGCCCTCGCGCGGCTCCGGCGCCTCCATCGGCCACAGCCAGCCACCGGTCCCCGCGGTGAAGGCCGTCCACACCTGTTCGGGCGTGGCGTCGACCTCGAACTCGCGGGCGATCTCGAATTCCTTGGGCATGACGGTCTCCTGGGTCCTACCGGGCCGGCGCGGGGGCGGGCGGGGCCTCGGGCTTGGGGGTGGGGTGGACGGCGACGACGATCCGGTGGTCCCGGCCGCCCTCCGCGTCCGGGGTGTCGTACCTGCGGATCAACGCCGTGACGCCCGCGGTCAGTTCCTGCACGAAGGCGGCCCGGTCCGCGGCCGAGGCGAAGCGCACCTCCCCGTCCAGCGCGTAGGTTGCGAGCCGCTTCTGCGCCCGGTCGGCCCCGGTGATCAGCGAGCCGACGTCCCGTACGAGCCGGGCGCCGAGCGCCAGCAGCCAGCGGGCGGACAGCTGGTCGCGGAACCGCTCCGGGTCCGGCTGTACGGCGGCGAGCGCGAGCGGCGAGATGACGTACGACGCGGCGGTCGCGCGCATCAGCCGCTCGGTGACGTTGCCCTTGCGGCGCTCACCCGCCAGCTCGACCAGCCCGTGCCGCTCCAGCGCCTTGAGGTGGTAGTTCACCTTCTGCCGGGGCAGCCCGACCCTCCCGGCCAGCATGGCGGCGCTCGCCGGGCCGGCGGCCAGCTCGGCGAGGAGCCGGGACCTTGTGGGGTCCAGGGAGACGGCGGCGGCCTCGGGGTCCTCGATGACGGTGACGTCCTGCATACGTCCACCGTCCCACCGAACACTTTTTTTGTCCAGACGGTTCGGGCTTTCGGACGAGTGGGACACGCACCGCGCTTGGGCGTGGGCTGCGGACACGCACCGCGCGTGGGCGTGCGCTGCGGACACGCACCGCGCGTGGGCGTGCGCTGCGGACACGCACCGCGCGTGGGCGTGCGCTGCGGACACGCACCGCGCGTGGGCGTG
>NZ_JBEXCW010000126.1:0-17816 GCF_040605435.1 Streptomyces sp. NPDC005574 | reverse complement strand
GGCATCTGGCACGCGGCCCAGACAGCGGGTGGACCCCCACAGCGGTGTGCGGTGTCAGGTCACCATCGGTACCAGCGGCCGCGGCCGCCGCCCGTCGTGGTGGAGCGCATGACGAAGCCGAGCAGCCACAGCACCAGAACCGCGACGGCGATCCACCACAGGATCTTGATCGCGAAACCGGCGCCGAACAGGATCAGTGCGAGAAGCAGAACGAGCAGCAGGGGAACCATGGTTATCGACCTCCTATCGCTCCGGATTCCCTGCATTGTGTTCCGCATTCCTCGACAAGCTCTTGTTTGTGAAGGGAGGGGCGGGGCACCAGGCGGTTACCGCGACAACGACAGTGACACTCTGAGGAGGCCCATTCCATGACTGCCGGTGAGAAGGCCAAGGCGAAGACCGAGCAGGCCAAGGGCAAGACCAAGGAGGCCCTGGGCAGCGCTCTCGGCAACGACCGCATGGCTGCCGAGGGGCAGGCCGAGAAGAGCACGGGCGATGCCCGTGAAGCCAAGGAGAAGACCAAGGACGCCTTCAAGCACTGACGGTCTGTTCGGCCTGAATGGGTGTGCTTTCGGATCTACCGGGAGCACACCCATTTCGCCGTTCACGGGCCGGCATTTCGACGATCCCGGGAGGGGAGGCCGACACGGCCTTGCGCCTCTCTCGACTCGGCCCTCCCCCCTCACGCATGAACGAGGGTCGCGCTGCCCAGGTCGGGCAACACGCGCCTACTCAGGGCGGGTTGAGTACCTGAGCTCATGCCCGGTACACCGCCGTGCGGCGAAGATCAGTGCAACGGACAGGCACACAGGGCCTGTTCGACCAAGTCAGCCTGATGGGGAGACCTCCATGTCCCGACGTATCGCTGTGTCCGTGGCCGCCGGTGCCGCCCTTCTCGTGGGTGCCGGCGCGTACGCCCTGGCCTACGCCGGAGACCAGCCCCCCGCCCTGACGCACAGCACGGCCCACTACACCGCCCCCACCGGCGACAGCGCCGGCTCCCTCACCTTCACCACCGACGTCACCGCCTCCTCCGGCGTCAAGAGCGTCAAGGTCCTGGCCTGGCCGAAGCACTCCTCCCTCGCCCACAAGAAACTCACCGCCAAGGACATGACCGCCGCCGAGACGGCCACCTGCAAGCCCGCTGCCAAGCACACCCTCCACTGCGCCTACACCACCACCGTCACCCCCACCGACGCCGCGAAGTCCCCCCGCGGCGCCTGGCACATCGCCGTCCTGGCCGAAGCCAAGAACGGCACCACCACCCTCGACGACAAGGCAGCCGACTTCACCGTCCGCTAGCAGGGGGCGAGCCGCGCCGCGGGCGTAGCGGTGGACACGTCCTGGCCGGCCTCGCACCGGGCGGCCGGGGCGAGCGGCCTACGCGAGGTGATCGTTTCGTGGGACTTGACCAACCCATCGCATCGTCATCGACGCCGACTCCGGACTCGTCATCGCCGTCGTGCCCCGTCGCCCGCAGGTCCCGGTGACTGTGATCAAGGCCACGGAATGGCACGCCACCTGGAGGTTCGCGCGCTGAGGCAGGGAATCCGCACAGGAGCGCCACATCGGCCCCACACGGTCTTTCGAAGACGCCGTTAGCGTTACAGCCTGCTCAACCTAACGCTCGATCCCTCGTGCAAAACCGTCAGGAAGAAGCGGATGGACTACTGCTCCTCGTGCCGTCGGCACCTCAACGGAGCCCTGGTGTGCCCGGGTTGCGGCGCTTACGCCCCGGACATAGCGCCCTTGACCGCAGGCGGTCGCACCGTCGCGGCCCCGGCCGCAACAGCGCTCTGGACGGAGGTGGCGGCGCCAGCGGAGACCGACGCGTACGGCGCCTACGACGCCGCCAGTGTTTTCCAGGACTCCGGCGGTGACGACGAGGGCGCCGACAGTGAGACCGAGGTGCCGGCGCCCGCGCCGCAGGGGCGGGCCGGCCGGCGCCGACAGCGGGCCCGCTGGAAGAAGAACCAGCGCCGGGCCGTGGTCGCGACCGCCGTCGCGCTCGTCGGCGGCGGTCTGACCGTCGCCTCGATGGAGGGCGGTTCCGGCCACCGCGCCCAGGCGGCCACGGCCGACAACCTCGCGAGCATGGGCACCGACACGCAGTCGGTGGACCAGACCGCCGAGCTCCCGCCGGCCGGGACGGGCAAGCACCGCAAGCCTTCCACCACGAACTCCCAGTCCTCCACGACCGGCGCCTCGCAGCGCCGTTCCGAGGCCACCGCGACCCACACGGACTCGGCGAGGACGCAGCCGTACACGGCCGCCGCGGCGCACGCGAGGCCGAAGGCCGCCGTGCAGCCGGCCGCGTCCACACCCTCGGCCGACACGAAGACCGCCGGTACCACGACCGCCGGCACCGGCACGTCGACGGCCCAGTCGCCCGCCCCGGCGGCCACCGGCGGCACGGGGTCGGGAACCTCCGCGAACTCAGGCACGTCGGGCACATCGGATGCGTCGGATGCGTCGTCTTCGGGATCTTCGGGATCTTCGGGGACATCACAGTCGAACTCCGCGCCGGCGGCGACCTCCCCGTCGGGGATCTGCGTGCTCGGGCTGATCTGCGTGAGCTGATCCCCCCCGGGGTCAACTGGTCACTTCCGCATGAACTGGGCGGACGGTGTGCGGGCGTCCTCCCGCACACCGTCCGGCCACAGCGACTCCTAGACGAGTCATTCCGATGTGATGACGGGCTGGCGGGTCTCGTGGTTGTGCCAGATCGCGGCGGCCATCGTGAGGATGCGTTGGGCGACGCGGACGGCGACACCTTCGAAGGTCCGGCCACCGTGCTGTTCCAGGTCGAGCCGGGGCGCGGGGCCAGGGGCGCGCGCCCTACGGCTGCGGGGCGGGGGACAGGGACGGAGTCGCGGACGGTGAGGGCGTGACCGCGTCCGAGGGCCGGTCGGGCAGCGGCTCGAAGGCCAGGGCGTCCCAGGCGACGCCCTTGAGGGTGTCGTCGACCGGCTCGATCTGCTGTCGCACCGACTTCGCGGCTTGGCCGGCCAGGCCCACCCCCACCTGAGCTTCACCGTGGGCTCGATGACCGCCCTCGCGCTACGGGACAACGAACTGGGCGGCATCCTCGCCCACTACTCCACCCACCACACCTCACCGGAACAACTCCTCCTCCTGTACGCCGAGTTCCACCGCACCCTCGCGCCTAGCGGCCTCCTGATGCCGGCCGGGCACGCGGAAGACGACGAGTATCTGCGTCTACGTCCGACCCAGGCGTACGGCGGCCATCCGGTGTCCTACGAGTCCCACCTGCTCCCGGCCGAGCGGATCGCCGAACCGCTGAGCCGGGCCGGACTCGTGATCACGACGCGACTTGTGCAGGAGCCCGACGAAGGCGCGCGAAGGACAGTCGCCACCTTCCTGGCCCGGAAACCCGAACGCCCCTTGCGCCATAGTGGTTGTCACGTTCCCGAGTCCGGCGGTGTCTTCATGTCCAACAGGCCGACAGGCCAACGGACATGGAGAAGAAGGAGCACACCGTGACACTGCGCATCCCGAAGGCAGAACTCCCCGCCGAGCTCACCGAAAACATGATCAAACAGTTCGGTGCCCTGCCCGAGCCCTTCGAAGTGACGGCGCACAACCCCAAGGTCGCCCAGGACTCCACGGAGCTCGGGCGCCAGGTGAGCGAGTGGGACGTGGCCGACGAGGGGCTCAAGACGTTCGCGCACATGGCGGTTGCCGCGCAGGTCGGCTGCAGTTGGTGCCTCGACATCAACTACTTCCTGGCGCTGCACAAGGACCTGGACCTGGCCAAGGCGAGCCAGGTGCCGCGCTGGCGGGAGTCGGAGGTGTTCACGCCGCTGGAGCGGGACGTGCTGGAGTACGCCGAGGCCATGACGAACACGCCGCCGACCGTCACCGACGAGCTGTACGCGGGCCTGCTCGACCGGCTCGGCCCGGCTGCGATGGTCGAGCTCACCGCGTCGATCGCCTTCGCCAACCTGTCGACCAGGAACAACACGGCCCACGGAATCACCTCGCAGGGCTTCTCCGACGCGTGCGGGACTCCGCTGGCCGCGCGTTCGGGGAACTCCGGCGTGGCGTCGTCGACGATATGACCGAGGACCCCTTCGTCACCCACCGCAGCCTGCTCTTCACGGTCGCCTACGAGATGCTCGGCTCGGCGGCCGACGCGGAGGACGCACTGCAGGAGTCCTGGCTGCGGTGGGCCGACGTCGACAGGTCGCAGGTGCGTGAACCGCGGGCGTACCTCGTCCGCACCGTCACACGGCAGGCGCTCAACCGGCTGCGTACGTTGTCCCGCAGCCGTGAGGAGTACGTGGGCGAGTGGCTGCCGGAACCCCTGCTGACCAGCCCTGACGTCGCCGAGGACGTCGAACTCGCGGAGAGCGTCTCGATCGCGATGCTGACCGTCCTCGAAACGCTGGGGCCGACAGAGCGGGCGGTGTTCGTACTGCGGGAGGTCTTCGAGATGCCGTACGGCGAGATCGGCGAGGCCATCGGGAAGTCCGCGGCGACGGTACGGCAGGTCGCGCGGCGGGCACGCGAGCACGTGGCCGCCCGGCAGCCGCGCATGCGGGTGAGCCGGGCCGAGCAACGGACCGTCGTCGACCGCTTCCTTCTCGCCCTGCGCACCGGGCAGTTGCAGGACCTGCTGGAGGTCATGGCGCCGGACGTCGTCCTGATCGCCGATGGTGGAGGGGTCGTGGCCGCCGTGCTGGCGCCGATCCACGGGGCCGAACCGGTGGCGAGGCTGCTCACGCGCGCGAACCAGGTCGCGGTCCCGTTCGAGATGACGCCCGTGTGGCTCAACGGCGCTCCCGCGGGCCGGATCGAGATGAACGGCGAGCCGACCGCGGTGAGCCTCGTGGTGGAGAACGGGCAGGTCACCCGGATCTACATCGTGCGGAACCCGCAGAAGCTGACACGGCTCGACGAGACGGCCGAACTCGCCAGGTGAACCCGCCGCCCAGCACAAGGGACAGCCCGCTCCGGCCGGAATTCGTTTCGTTCCCCGCAGCGGGCGCCCTGGACGAGTCATTCGAATGCTGACGGTGTGTCCGGGAACGCGGGCAGGGCGTCCAAGATCGTTGTGTGACGAACAACCTGGACGCCCTGCTGACCGCACTGTACGTGAAGATCGACGACGAGATCGGGGGCACCCGGTGGCTGGGCCGACCGCCGCAACTGACGGACTCCGAGCTTGTCTGCCTCGCTGTCGCCCAGGCGCTGCTGGGCTTCACTTCAGAGTCGCGGTGGCTGCGGTTCGTGGACTCCCGCTTGGGCGGGATGTTCCCGTACGTGCCCAGGCAGCCGGGCTGGAACAAGCGGCTGAGAGCCGCGTTGCCCCTGGTCAAGAAGGCAATACGGCTGCTGGCCGTCGACACGGACTTCTGGTTCGACAACCATTGGATCGTCGACTCGCCGCCGGTGGAATGTGGTCGCTCGCGTCCGGCCGTGAAGCGGTCGGACATGGCCGGCTGGGCCGGATACGGGTACTGCGCCAGCCACAGCCGGTTCTTCTGGGGCCTGCGCATGTTCCTGGTGTGCACCCCGACCGGGATACCCATCCTGTGGGCTCTGGCGACCCCGAAAATGGATGAGCGCGAGGTACTGACCGCGATGCTCGACCGCGAACCCGAGACGGTCACGAACCGGCCGGGGCTGCTGGTGATCTCCGACAAGGGCTTCGCCTCCAAGGAGTTCGAGGCCGACCTGGCCTTGAGGGGCGCCGAGTTGCTGCGGCCGTCGTTCAAGCGCGAGAAGAAACGCAAGGGCGAGAGCCTCCTGAAATCAGTGCGACAGCTGATCGAGTCGGTCAACGACACCCTCAAAGGCCAGCTCGACCTGGAACAGCACGGAGGCCGGACCTTCGAAGGCGTCGCAGTCCGCGTCGCCCAACGCGTCCTCGCGATGGCTGCCGCGATCTGGCACAACCACAAGACCGGCCAGCCGGTCACGCGCTCCCTCATCGCCTATGACCACTGATTACATCGGAATTACTCGTCTAGCGGACGGCTGCGCGAGAATCCCAGCGGCTCCAGGAGGGGATGTTCTCGCGGGCCTCCCGCCAGGCGGCCGGGACTTCCTCTGTGCCGGTGCGGGCCGCGACGATGCCTCCCGCGATGGCGCAGGTCGTGTCGCGGTCGCCCCACCCGGCGACGGTCTGCCAGAGCACCTCGCAAAGGTCGTCCAGTTGCCCTGCGGCAGACCACAACGCGAACGGCACCGTGTCAGGAGCCGAGATCAGGGTCCCCGAGCCCAGAACGGACGCCGCGTGACGCACCGAAGTGCGCTCCGGAAACGTCGCGGCCACCAGCAGTCCGGAGCGGACGTCGCTGTCCGGCACGTGCGAGGCGACTTCTCGCAGGAACTCGGTGCGCGGCGGGGCCAGGTGCCCCTCACTGGAGGCTGCCAGCGCCGCGGCGACCGCCACAGCCACGGCCCCCGCGACCGCCTCCGGGTGAGCGTGGGTGGTCAGCGCCGACAGCCGGGCCTGCTCGCGGGCAGCGGTGAGGTCGTCGCGGAACCAGGCCCCCAGCGGGGCAACCCTCATCGCGGCGCCGTTGCCGTAGGAGCCCTGTCCGCCGAACTGCCCCGCGGTGACGGCCTGCCAGTCCTCGCCCTCGCCGATGCGCCGCAGTACGCCGTGCATGGACGGGCCGTACTTGCGCCCCGGGTCGCGCTCGTACTCGGCGGCGAACTCCCGTGCCAGGTCGTCGGGACGGATCTCCCCATGGGCCATCAGATGGGCGAACAGGACGAACGCCATGGCCGAATCGTCCGTCCACAGCCACGGCGCAGGACGCAGGTTCCGCGCAGCCCACAGTTCCTCGGCGCACTCGTCGGAGCGCGTGAACCAGCTGTCGCCGAAGGCGTCGCCCATCACGAGCCCGTCCAGGCTGGCGTGGGCGAGCTGCGGACTGCTCATGGCAAAGCTCCTCTGAATGATCGGTGGCTCGCATTCTCGCCGTAGCCGGCCGACGGTGTGAGCGGATTTACGGGCGGCGGCAACGTTGTGGGGCAGCGGTCGACGGGCTGCGCTCCGGTGACGGGAACGTGCGCCCGAGCTTCGGGAAGCGGATGCCGTGCCGCCCCGCCTCGTCGAGAGCCCATCGCCGACACCAGGCTCAACCCAGGTCTCCCGGCATGCCCTGAGCCCCTGGCCTCCCCTACCCGGACTCCTCCGGCGCGTTGCCCCGCAGGTGCCGTCGCACCGCCGCGTTCAGTTTCTGGAGCACAGGTTCGGGCAGTGGCTGTCCCAGCGCCTGGGCGAGCAGGGATTCCGCGACCGAGTGCAGCTCGACGTCGGTGTGTTGGGAGAGTTCGTGCAGCACCTCGAAGGCTGCGGCCGGCGAAATGCCGTGAACCGCGATGAGGACGCCGACGGCCCGGTCGACGATCGCGTGGGAGTCGACCGTCCGGGAGATTTCCTCGCCTGCTTCCTCCTGGCGGTTTCCCCTGGACACCTCGGGTTTGCGTGGGCTCCCGCTCGGAGGGCCGTGCCAGTCCAGGCACAGGACGGTGGCGTCGTCTCTCGGCCGGCCACCGTGGTAGGCGTCGGCGACGGTGCCGACCAGCGTGCGTACGACCTCGCGGGGGTGTTCGGTCGCGGTCTCGCGGATGGGGCGGGGCAGGTCGACCGTCTCCGCTTCGCGTTCCTCCATGCCGTCGGTGTGGAGCACGAGGCGGTCGCCGGGGCGCAGATCCAGATCCTGCACTAGGTAGGAGCCTGGTCGATCACCGCATGTGCGATGGCCGTCTGCAGGTGGTCGTTGTCCCGCTGCAGATCGATGATCCTGGCGGCCGGATCGTCCGGCGCCGGCGGCTGGCGCACTCCAGCCGGCGTGGGTCGGCCGTGGGGCGGGAGACCCATCGTTGTCACGCTCCAGCAAGCGACTTGGCGATCCGGCCGGGCGGCCCGCCCGGCCGCGACGGTGAACACGACAACCCACGCCTACCCGCGATCCCCACCTGTTCGCATCCCATCCCGGCGCACCGCGACCGCGTGGTCCGGGAGCAGCGCCGACCGGGAACGATCATTTCGGGATGGGAGCACCTCGCCCGGCAGGACATGCCCTGACGTGCAGCGGCAGCTTCGACCGGCGCCGGTGCCTACGGCGGCTGAACGGCCTGCTCGGTGCCGCCGCCCAGGGGCGGAGTAGCCTCGTCTTACGCAAAGGTCGGTTCCCGGGAACCCATCAACGCGAGGCTCCCCCCGTTCGACCAATGAGCTGGGGGAGCCGCCTTGCGGACGGGACAATTACCGCCTCCGTCAGGTACGGACGGTCCTCCGTCAGGTACGGACGGTCCTCCGTCAGGTACGGACGGTCCTCCGTCAGGCACGGACGGCCTTCCGTCAGGTACGAACGGTCCTCTCGCAGACCTCGGCGAGTTCCATGTCGCGGTCGACCAGGGCCTGCGCGGTGGCGGCAAGGCTGACCCGGTGGCGGTCGGCGTAGCCGGCCAGCAGGCGCCCCGCCGCGTTCACCGGCAGCCCCGTATGGGCGGCGAGCATGCCCTTGGCGATCTCGAGGACGGTTTTCGCGGCGATGGCGCTCTGCACGCGTGTCACGACGTCGTCACCCCGCGGGTCGGCGGACCAGTGCATCAGCCCCAGCGCGGCGGAGTCCGCCAGCGCCTGCGCGAGGTGGGGGCCGCCGGGGGGAAGCTCGCCGGTGTCGGCGCTGAGCAGGGTGAGCGCGCCCAGGACGCGGTCGTGGAAACGTACCGGCACGGTGTGCAGGGACCGGTATCCGGCATCGTCCATGGCCGCGTTCAGCTGGGGCCAGCGTGACGCCTCGAGCGTGATGTCGGGGACACCGCGGCCCTCACCCGTGCGATAGCAGTCCATGCAGGGGCCGTACCCCGTCTGCATCTGCATCAGTTCGATGAACGCGGCACCGTCCTCGGTGGCGGCCATCGTCTTCAGGGTGCCCCGTGCGTCAGCGATCATCACCGCCGCGGCGTCCACGTCCAGCAGTGACCGGCAGGCGTGCACCAGCCGGTCGAACAGGCGCAACGGGTCGAAGTCCGGCGCATAGGTGTCCGCCAGACCGACGAAGGCCGTCGCCAGCTCCCGCTCCCGGTTCATGCTCGCCTCCCCGGCGCTGTCGTCGTGGGTGCTCAGGTCTTCACTCATGGCGGATGTCCATGCTGCCGTCGATGACGGCCCGCGCGATGGCCAGGGACGTACTGCCCTGCGCGAAGGCCCGGGCCCGCAGCCTCAGCAGCGCTTCCTGAGCAGTCACTCCCATGTGCACCATGATCATCCCGGTGGCCTGGTGAACTTCCACCCGATCCGATTCTGCTCCCTCCAGCCACGCTACGACTCCATCGGAGTCAGACGAAGCGTGGTCCAGGGCCGTGACGGCCAGGCCCAGGGCATCGGCGACCAGCAGCGCGGTGCGCACCTGGCCGTCATCGAGCGTTCCCGCCGTCTGCCGGTAAAGGTCCAGGGTTCCCAGAGCCCCTGCGGCAGCCGTCAACGGCAGCGAGAACACGGCCTCCGCGCCCGCCTTGGCCGCCTGGACGGAGAACAGCGGCCAGCGGCGGGCGTCCGGGGCCCGGGTCAGATCGGATGCGAACACCGGAGCCAGCAACCGGACGGCCTCCGTGCACGGTCCCTCACCCAGCGTGTACTGGATCTCCGCGAGCTGACCGGCCACCTCGTCGCTGGCGAACAGCACGACACCGGTGCCCGCCTCCCGCCCGAGGACCGACAGCGACAGCCCCGAGACGCCCGGCAGAAGAGACGCACACGCCCGGCAGAGCGCCTTCGGCACCGCCGTGGGAGGAAGTCCACGGACCGCGGCAATCAGCTCGCGTGCGATACGCCTTCGCAGGACATGCGTCTCCCGCTCCGCGTCCTCCGCACCCGGTTCCGGCCCGGACATCCTTTTCACCTCCCCGCACAGCAACCCGTCGGCACATCCGATCTTGCCTCACCAGCGGGGCCCCAGACGCATTCGTCACTGGCGGACACGCGAAGCCGGCCGGTACCGGCCCCACGACCAGCCCGCCGTCGACTGCGGCCTCCCCCGGCCTGCCGCAGCCCGGCCGTCGCCCGCCATGACCGTCCCATACGCCCAGCCCCGACTCGTCATCTCCAAGCTCGCCACCGGGCCAGCGTGCCTTCGCTGTGCCCACCGTGACCAAGTCCCCCTGGGCGACCGGGAGAAACACCGAACGGACCGTCCCAAGATCAGCGACCGCACCCGATGATCAACCCGGTCCGCCGGACCGCCCCTGCTCGACGTCCCCGGCACGACCCGCACGGACGACGTCTTGGGTTCGTGCCGGGCGGTGCTCGGCGCTCTCATCGGCGAAGACTCCGAGCTGGCTGATGGCCCAGCGACAGCTGTCTGGCGTGCCGTGGTGCTCCTTACGGGGCGGTCCGTCGATCCACTGATGCCGGGCCGCTCCCCGTCAGGAAGCGGGCTGCTTCATCGGCGCGGAGCTTGGCGTCGAGGTGCAGGAGTGCGCCCTGGCTGCGGGCTGGTCGCAGTAGATGGTCGGGGGCCGGCTTTGCGCGAAGACCACCACCCTTACCGGGCCTTCCATCGACTCACGCGACCGCGACGCGGCGTGCTTGGCGCCGCCGCGCCCCAACGCGTGCCGGAATGAACGAAGTTGGCTCCTTGTACCGTTGCCTCGTCACCTGTCGTTCGTGGAGGTCATCTGTGTCAGACGAGTCGGAACAGACCATGCTCACCCACATTCCGCCAGACGGGATCGCCCCAGGGAACGGCTACAGCCATGTCGTTGTGGGTGAAGGTCGACTGGTCGTCATCTCCGGGCAGGTCGCACTGGACGAACAGGGAAATGTGGTCGGCAAGGGTGACGCCGCCGCCCAGGCCCGTCAGGTCTTCGAGAACCTGCGACGGTGCCTGGCGGCAGGCGAAGCAACGTTCGCCGACGTCGCCAAGTTCACCTTCTACGTCACCGACGTCGCCATACTCCCGGAGATACGGGCCGCCCGCGACGCGCACATCGACACCGCACGTCCACCTGCGAGTACCGCGGTACAGGTGGCCGCCCTGTACCGGCCGGAGCTCATGGTGGAGGTAGAGGCCCTCGCCATCATCCCTTGGTGACTCGGCAGGCCCGTGGCCAGGGCCGCTGGACGGGCCGTCCATGATCTTCGAGTGCACCCGCCGAGGCTCCAGCATCACCGCAGCTCAGGGACATTGACGAGAGACATCACACCAAGAATCCCCGTGGGCAAAAGGCCCCGGTCCGCCTCGGGGTGCTTCCGTTCTGGTGGTGACTCCCCGGCCCCGTCGGCACGCTCGCGGGACCGTTCACGACCGGGTCTGGCGTAGACATTCGATGAGGTAGTCGCCGGATTCGGGGTCCGTCGTCACTCCGTGCGCCTCGCTGTGAAAGCCCGGGAACGTCTTGTCGAACGCCTCCAGTGCCCTCAGGTACCGCAACAGCGGTCCGTCCGGGTCGCCGACGGATTCGCCGGGCATCAACACCGGAATTCCCGGTGGCGTCACCGTCACCATCGCAGCGGCGACACGGCCTGCGGCGTCGGCGAGACGCAGTCGTTGCGTGTTGCCCCGGATCAGCTGCCGGTAGCAGCCCTGGGGCGGCTCGACCGGCTGGGGCAGGTCCTGGAAGGCGGTGTCGAGGGCTTCGACCAACTCGCTGCGCGTGAGGTGCTCGTGCATGTCCTGGCACAGACCGCGCAGGGTGCCCCCGCCGTACCGAAGGGGGTACTGCTGCGAAAGGCCGGGCAGCACGCGTTCCAGTGGCGCGTCCGCGTCGTACAGGGACTTGAAGTCCATCAGGGCGTCCAGGAGGGTTCCCCACTTGCCTTTGGTGATGCCCATGGAGAACAGCACGAGGGTGGAGTAGCTGTCGGTCTTCTCGACGACGATGCCACGATCCGCCAGGTAGGCACTGAGGATCCGGGCCGGAATGCCCCGCGGCGATGTCACACCGGTCGCGCTCACACCGGGGCAGGTCACAGTGACCTTCACCGGGTCCAGCATGCAGTAGCCCTCGGTGAGGCCGGCGAATCCGTGCCAGTCGGCGCCGGGCTCCAACTGCCAGCAGGACGGCTCTTCCCGCAGCAGTTCGGCGGGGGCATCGGCGAAGGGGATGCGCTGCCTGGTCTCGGGGTCCGTGACCCTGTCGGGCTGCCAGACGCCGAAGAACCAGTCGGGACGATCGCCGGCCTGGCTGATCCGGCGGGCGGTGCGCACCACGGCCTGGCGAAAGCGGATCGCCTCCGTCACCGCCTCGTCGATCAGCCACTGCCCCTGGGGGCCGTCCATCATGGCGGCGGCCACGTCGAGGGAGGCGATCGCCGGATAGAGGGGCGAGGTGGTGCCATGCATCATGAACGCCTCGTTGAACCGCTCGTGTTCGACAGGGGCCCGCGGCGAGGACGTCACGTGGACCATCGCGCTCTGCGAGAGCGCGGCCAGGAGCTTGTGGGTGGACTGGGTGGAGAACACGGTCGGGCGGTCGGGCCCCTCGAAGGTGTCCGGCCCCACGGCCATCCCGTACCGTCCGGCGTAGAGGGGGTGGAAGCGGGCGTAGGCGAACCATGCCTCGTCGAAGTGCAGTCGGGGTGTGCTGGGGGCGAGTGCGTGTGCCACCGCGAGGGTGTCGTAACACAGGCCGTCGTAGGTGGAGTTGGTGACCACCGCGTACGGGGCGTCCGCTGAGGTGGCGCCGGCGGCCAGCGGGTTGGCCGCGATGCGGGCGGCCACCGCCTGCCGGGTGATCGCGTGCGGCGGAAGCGGGCCGGCGAGGCCGTAGCCGTTGCGGGTCGGTACCAGGTAGACGGGACGGGCTCCCGAGATGACCAGGCCGTGCAGCACGGACTTGTGGCAGTTGCGGTCGATCAGTGCGATCTCGTCGCCCGTGACGCAGTAGTGGCCCACCATGCGATCGGCGGTCGAGTTGCCGTGCAGCACGAAGTACGTCCGCTCGGCGCCGAACACGCGGGCGGCGTTGCGCTCGGCTGCGCCGATGGGCCCGCTGTGCTCGAAGAGGGAGCCGAGTTCGCCGACCGAGATGGACAGGTCGCTGCGGAAGAGGCGTTCGCCGAAGTAGTCGAAGAAGGCGCGGCCGGCGGCGGACTTGAGGAAGGCGACGCCACCGGAGTGGGCCGGGGTGTGCCAGGAGTACTCGTGGGCGTCGTCGAAGCGGCGCAACGCCTTGAAGAACGGCGGGAGGATGTCGTCGCTGTACACGCGGGCCGCCGCGACCACGCGTCCGGCGATGAACGAGGCGGTGTCCTCCAGCGGCCAGATGTAGCCCACCACGGCCTCGGAGACCCACAGCGGCAACCGTTCGAGATCGTGATCGGATTCGTCGTTCATGAGCAGGAAGACAGGAAGGCGCTGGAAGCGCCGCTGGATCTGACGCAGCACCTCAGCACCGCCCGGGTCGTCACCGACCGTGCTCGCACCGTTCGGCAGGTCCCATGCGACCACGGCAGCGGCGAGTCCCGCCTCGGTGTGCAGAACGGCGCGGGCTTCGTGGACATCGGCGGCCCAGCGCGGCTCCAGGCCCTTGCTCTCCAGTTCCTTGCCGATGCGGCGCATCTGCTCGGTACTGACGCCTCCGGCCAGGGGGTTCTCGCGCAATGCCATCAGGACAGTACCGTGTGCCATGTATCCGCCTTAAGTGCCTGAATGTCGGTCGGCCGCCCAAGTCTTGTGACCGACCGGAAGCAGCGATGCAGCTTCCGGTCGGCTTCACTCCGACGTGGCATCGACTTCCGGCCAACCCGTCGGCGCTGCTCGCTCAGTGGCCCACCCTGCGCTCCTTCGTCCGGGCTCCGCGGTGGCGTGCGGCTCCCTGAACTCCACCGCCGGCTCCTGACCGACGTCGTGCGATCGGCACGCCCACCCCTTGGTCGTCGAGCCGGCCGAGCAGCACCGTGCGTCAGGTGGCGACGGAGGTGAGCCAGTCGGTCAGGAGGCGGTTGGTCTCCTCGGGGCGTTCCTGCTGGACGAAGTGGCCGCAGCCGTCGAGGATGTGCGAGGCGGTGAGGCCGGGCAGGGTGGTGGGGTACGCCTTGATCGCGTCGGCCAGCCAGGTGGTGGAGGCGTCCAGAGCGCCGCCGATGAACAGGGAAGGCTGGGTGAGGGGGGCTCCGGCGAAGTCGGCCAGGTCCGCCCAGTCCCGGTCCATGTTCCGGTAGCGGTTCAACGCCCCGGTCAGGCCGGTCCGTTCGAACTCCCCCGCGTAGACGTCGAGGTCCTGCTCGCTGAGCCACGCCGGCGGACGGCCGGTGGGGAAGCGGTCGCGCAGCGTCCCGCCGCGGCTCACGAAATGCGGGTCGGGAGCGCCGGGGGCGGGCATGGTGTCGGCGGACAGGGCGGCGTAGAAGCCCGCGAGCCAGCCGCGGACGTCCGGCTCGATCTCCGCCTCGGCCCGGCAGGGTTGCTGGAAGTAGGAGACGTAGAACTCCTCCTCCCCGCCCATCCGCGCGAAGACCTCGCTGGGCCGGGGGCCGCCGGGCGGGGTGTAGGGCACGCTCAGGAGTCCGACCGCGCGGAACACGTCGGGGCGGACCAGGGCGGAGGTGGCGGCGATGGTCGCGCCCCAGTCGTGCCCGACGATCACCGCGGATTCCTCGCCCAGGGCGTCCACCACGGCGACGTTGTCCTCCACCAGGTCGAGCAACCGGTACGCGTCCGTCGCGTCGGGCCTGCTGGAGCGGCCGTAGCCGCGGACATCGACGGCGACGGCGCGGTGGCCCGCGGCGGCGAGCACCGGCAGCTGACGGCGCCACGTGTACCAGGTCTCCGGGAACCCGTGGACGAGCAGGACCAACGGCCCGCTGCCCTGCTCCACCAGGTGGGTACGGCCTGCGGGTGAGGAGACCAGACGGTGGGCGGGGCCGGCGGATGTGTGCGGCACGGATCCTCCTGAAGGCGTCGCGCGGAGGGCCGGTGCGGCGTGACAGGACCAAAACCGGCGGGAGCTTCTCCGCTCAAGGGCAGCAACCCCGAGCATGCTGCGGACGGAACTCCGCGCACGACATCTGTTGCCGATCCGGCAACACCGACCGGCGGCGAGGAGCCGCGTCAACTCCCCTCGCCGGCGGACACGCCAAGGGTGGGTGCCGCCGGTCGGGCGGATGCCGCCGGTCGGGCGGGTGCCGTTGAAGGGGACGTCAGGCTATGAGGAGACGGAGACCCAGTTCCGCCGCGTCGAGGTCGACGAGCTCGGGGTTGCGTTCGGCCCACCGGCCTGACGAAAGGTCGTCGCGGAGTCCGCTCACCGCCCGTCGCTCGGCGTGCGGCCCGACTCTGGTCCATACCGACACCGCGCGGCGCACGTGTTCGTCCAGGTACGCCTCGGGCCGGCGCCAGTGAGCCTCGAAGAAGCCGTCGGCGCAGTCCCACGGGATGAGCACCGGCTCGATGCGGGCGCCGATCGCGCGCGCCAGTCGGTCCACCGACGGCCGCCCGGCGACCAGGTCGGCGACCTCGGGCAGATAGTCGCGGGTGAGCCAGAACCGGTGCCGCCAGCCGGCGTCACTGGCGTCGTGCGTGAACACGACCACGCGGCGGGCCACCCGGCGCAACTCACGCAGCCCGGCGATCGGGTCCTGCCAGTGGTGAACGGTGCTGAAGGCCATCGCGGCGTCGAACGACCGGTCCTCGAACGGGAGGCTCTCCGCGGCGGCGGCCACACACGGTGCCGCACCGACGGGCCGCTGCGCCCGCATGACCGCCGACGGCTCCACCGCCGTGACGTCGCGGTCCGGGGGCTCGTAGGAGCCGGTACCGGCCCCGACGTTCAGTACCGTCCGCGCGTCCCCGAGGGCCTCCCAGACCCTGGCGGCGATCCGCGGCTCGGTGCGCCGCGTGGCCGGGTAGGCGGACCCGATGGCTTCGTACAACTGCACTCCGAACACCTTCAGTTGCTCCTCGGGCGTCGTTCTGATCCCCATGGCCCGTGCCTCGAGTTCCTTGTCCATGGCCGTCACCATGGCAGCGGCTCGCTCCCGCTGTTCCAGCAACAGGCCGCGCAGCCTGCGCAGTTGGGCGACGGCGTCGGTGGCAGGGTCGTCCACCAGGCGCGCGATCTCGCGCAGCCCGAAGCCCAGCCGCCGGTAGGCGAGCACTTCCCGCAGTCGCTCCACGTCGGCCGCCGCGTAAGCCCGGTATCCGGCCGCGGTCCGCGCGGACGGCCGTACGAGGCCGATCTCGTCGTAGTGATGCAGCGTGCGGACGCTCACGTCCGCCAGCTCGGCCACACGTCCCACGGTCAGGTGCTCGTCCACGCCACCGACCATGCGGCATGACGCCACGTGAGGGTCAAGCGCTCGGCCGTGGCACAGCTGTGGCTGAGCATGAACTGTCTGCTCGGTCCTGTGATTCCCAGCCCGGCGGCCTCGGCCCCTTCGGCGGCCTATGGTCGTCCAGGGCTACGGCACGCCGGGCCCTGTCGGCCGCCCGTCACGCGCCGGCGGGTCAGTGCAGGGCCTTCTCCGGTCTGCGTCCCCACGTGGTGAGCATTCCGGCCGACAGTGCGGCGCACTCGTCGGAGGCCAGGTAGTGGATCGCCGTGTCGACGGCCGTGTCGTCGACCAGGCCGGTGGCGAGCATGGCTCCTCTGCTGCGCTCCCAGGTGTCCGCCCAGAAGCGGCTGATGGGGCTGCCCGGCAGCAGGGGTGGCACATGGATCTCGGCGGCCACGGGCACCAGTCCCGCCGCGCGCAGCAACTGCGGGTACGACGGCACCCAGGAGACATCGGTGCCGATGCTCGCCCGCAGCCCCTGCCACATGGCCCGCATCACCGTGGTGTACGGCGTGTCGGGCGTTCGGTCACTCGTCAGGTCGACGGCGTCGCTGAGCACCAGCACACCGCCGGGCGCGACGCGTTCGGCCAGTGCCGTGATCAGGCGGTCGTATTCGGGCAGGTGCATCAGCACGAAGCGCGCGTGCACGAGCTGGAACCGACCGGGGCCGAAGTCCGCGGCGGTGATGTCCGCTTGCAGCACGTCGAGCCCGGGCACGGGCCGCTCGCTGAGGAAGCGGACGTCGCGGTCCACGGCGAGGACGCTCGCCACCCCGGCCTCCTCCAGCAGCCGGCGGGAGACCGTGCCCGTGCCGGCGCCCACGTCGAGGCAGCGCCAACCGGGGCCGGCGCCCAGGGCCCGCAGCCGCGCCATGGTGATGTCGTCGTAAGCGAGGGCGCCGAAGTCGATGCGCTCCCCTTCGCCCGCCTGTCCGGGAGGGAAGACGGCCTCGCCGTAACGGCCGTCGCCCGCGTCCCCGTGCGGAGAGGCGGTCACGTCGCCGCCAGGGACCGGGCAGGCCGGACGAGGTGCTGAGCCTGGGCGGCGGGAGGGTCGTCGAACGGGTTCATGGCCGGGCCTCTTCACGGGGTGGGGCTGTGCCGGGCGGCTTCCTGGGAGGCCGCCGCCTCACCGATCCTCCGCCGGTGGCCGCACGCGCGGTTGAGGCGCGCCGTGGGTGAGCCGATCGGCCCAGCGTGGGTTCCGGTGCTGTGGCCGGGAAAGTTCACCGACAGGCTCGCGGCGTCCGGTGCGGTGCATGGCTGGAGCGCGGCGTGGGGGTCCCCCGGCCGAAGGCCGGCGAGTGCCGTGCCGGGTGGCGCGAGCCGGTGAACCTTCCCGGCCACAGCACTAACGTGCCGCCCGGCGTCCGGGAGCGGTGGTGGGCGCGGTCCGGCGGGAGGGCGCGGGCGGGGTGTCGGCCGCCTGGCCGCCTCGGGCGTGGCCGGCGTTGAGGCGCTGGGCTTCTTCGAGTTGGTCTTCGAGGATGACGATGCGGCAGGCGGCCTCGATGGGGGTGCCCTGGTCGACGAGTTCGCGGGCGCGGGCGGC
>NZ_JBEXCW010000125.1:0-17852 GCF_040605435.1 Streptomyces sp. NPDC005574 | reverse complement strand
GTGATGCGACAACGCGGCGTGGGGGTACCCCCGGCCGAAGGCTGGGGGAGCCGTGCCGGGCGTCGCGAGCCGGTGAACCTCTCCGGTCACGGCACTAGCTGTACTGCCCAGCCCCGGCGGGGCGCGGGCCGGCGTCGCGGCGACCGTTCCGACGTGATCCGGGCCGTCGTACGGCAGACCGGATGGCCGTACGACAGCCCGGCGCGGCACCTCACCGGGCGCCGAGACCGCGCGACCGGGCCGGCGCCTCGCCGGACGGGGCCGTTCGAAAGGGGCGGCGCCGCGGACGGCCGGGGCAGCTCCACCAGGCCGGCACCGCGGAACGGCGAAGGCGCCCACCCTGCCGGAGCCGGAGCCGGAGCGCACGCCGACGGCCGGACCCGGCACCTCGTACGCTTGCTCCCGATGAGACGCAAGCCCCGGATTCCGCCCTCTCCCCTGCCTCAGCGCGAGGGGATCGACCCGGTGCGGCTGCGGCTGCCTCCGGAGGGGGACTGGGCCACCGTGCGTGAGCACCTCGCGGAGCGGCTCTCCGGAGCGGGTGCCGGGGTCGTCGACCACATGTTCTCGGCGGGCCTCGTCGTCGGGGCGGACGGCCGGGCGGTCGCCGCCGACGCGGTGTTCGAGCCAGGGATGTTCGTGTGGTTCCACCGGGAGCTGCCCGCCGAGGTGCCGGTGCCGTTCCCGCTGGAGGTCGTGCACCGCGACGAGCACATCGTGGTCGTCGACAAGCCGCACTTCCTGGCCACCATCCCCCGGGGCAGCCACGTCACCGAGACCGCGCTCGCACGGCTGCGCCGGGAGCTGGACCTGCCCGCGCTGGGCGCCGCCCACCGCCTCGACCGGCTGACCGCCGGACTGCTGCTGTTCACCGTGCGGCCCGAGGAACGCGGCGCCTACCAGTCGCTGTTCGGCGAGCGCGGGGTGCGCAAGGTGTACGAGGCCGTCGCCCCCTTCGACGCCTCGCTCGCCCTACCCCGGACCGTACGCAGCCGGATCCTCAAGGAGCGCGGAGTGCTGGCGGCCCGCGAGATCGACGGGGAGCCGAACGCGGTCACCCGGGTCGAACTGGCGGAGCACCGGCCGCTGCCGGACGGGCTGGGTCTCCTGGGCCGCTACCGCCTGCTGCCCGCCACGGGACAGACGCACCAGTTGCGCGTCCACATGAACACGCTCGGCGTGCCGATCCTCGGCGATCCGCTGTACCCGGTGGTGACCGGCCCCGTGCCGGCCGGTGACTTCCGGCGTCCGCTGCAACTGCTGGCGCGGGAGCTGGAGTTCACCGATCCGGTCACGGGCGTGGAGCACCGGTTCCGCAGCGGGCGGGAGCTCGGGGCCTGGGCCTCGTACGACCGCTGGTCGGCCGGTCAGTAGCCGCGCCACCACACCAGGAACCGCCGCCAGGCCCCCATCGGCCGGGCCGGGCCGGCCTCGGCCGCGGACTGCGCCGGAACCGCCACCGGCACCGGGTCCGGCAGCGGCACCGGGTCCGGCAGTGGCACCGGCAGCGGTGGCGCGACCTGGACGGGCCGGGGCTGCGGGGTCCCGATCTGCCACGGGGCCCGCTGGGGCGGGACCGGGGCGTGGCCGGGCTTCTGCATGACGTCCTGCGGCGGCTTCGCCTCGAAGCGGACCGGCATCTCCACCAGGTGGCGTGAGGCGAGCGACTCCGTCCAGGACAACTCGTCCTCGTCGATGTCGAGTTCGACGTCCGGCAGCCGCATCAGCAGGGCGTCGACGCCGGTGTCGGCGATGGCACGCCCGATGTCCTGGCCGGGGCACTCGTGCGGGCCGCCACCGAAGGCGAGGTGCGAGCGGTTGCCCTGCATGTGGGCGCCCAGGTCGGGACGCACCCGGGGGTCGACGTTGCCGGGCGCGATGCCGAACAGCAGTCCGTCGCCCTTGCGGATGCGCCGGCCGCCGAGTTCGGTGTCCTGCTTGGCGAAGTAGGCGAAGACCGTGCTGAACGGCGGTTCGTCCCACAGGGACTGCTCGACCGCCTCGGGCACCGTCATCTGCCCGCCGTTGAGCTGCGCGCGGAAACGCGGGTCGGTGAGGACCATGCGCAGCACGTTGGCGATGAGGTTGGCGGTGGCCTCGTAGGCCGCCATGAGGACGACCCACAGGTGCTTGGTGACCTCGTCGTCGGTGAGGCCCGCCGGGTGGTTGACGAGGTGGCTGGCGAAGTCCTCCTCGGGCTGGGCGCGGCGGCGGACGGTGAGCCGCTGGAGGGCGCTCATGACGTAGGCGTGGCTGGCGATGGCGGTCTCGGTGCCCCGGAGCATGTCGCGGGCGGCCTGCACCATGCGGTCGTTGTACTCCTCGGGCATGCCGAGGATCTCGCACAGCACGGCCATCGGCAGGTGCTCGGCGAACTGGCTGACCAGGTCGGCCGTGCCCTCCTCGCAGAACTCGTTGACCAGCCGCTGGGTGTAGCGGTTGATGTGCCGGCGGGTGGTGCGGTGGTCGATCGTCGAGATGGCGCCGGTGACCGCGCCGCGCAGCCGCAGGTGCTCGTCGCCCTCGGAGTGGGAGCAGATGGGCTCCCAGGCGATGTGCGGCATGAGCGGGTGGTCGGGCTTGACCATGCCCTCCAGGAGGGGCGTCCAGATGCGGCTGTCCCGGCAGAACTGCGAGGGCGTGCGCACCATGTGCAGGTTCTCGGCATGACCGAGGACCACCCACATCGGCACGTCGTCGTGCAGCAGCACGGGCGCCACCGGGCCGTGTTCCTCGCGCAGTTGGTCGTACAGGGAGCTCAGGTCCTCCGCGTCCGGGCCGTACAGCCGGCGCAGCCCCCCGGGGCCGCGGCCGTGGGCGGGGCAGCCGGGCGGCGGACCGGTCGTGGGGTCCTGCGTGCCGGTGAGGGAGTGGGAATCAGGCGTCACAGTGATCGCTCCGAAGTGGATCCGGGTCGGTGAAGTCGGTGGGTAGGGACACGGCCGGGTCGGTCCGGCGGGGTGCGACCGGCCGCGTCCTCAGGTGAGGGAGCCCGTCATCGCGAGGGAGTGCAGGAAGCGCATCAGGGTCATCAGGACGTCCCGGCTGGAGGCACGGCGGCGGGCGTCGCACTCGATGATGGGGATGTCCGGGCTCAGGTCGAGCGCCGCGCGCAGGTCCTCGACGGAGTGCCGGGGCCCGTCCGGGAAGGTGTTGACGGCGACCACGAACGGCACACCGCGCTCCTCCAGCCGGTCCATGACCTCGAAGCTGACCTCGAGCCGGCGGGTGTCGATCAGCACGACCGCGCCGAGCGCGCCCTCGAACAGGCCGTTCCACAGGAACCAGAAGCGTTCCTGGCCGGGGGTGCCGAACAGGTACAGCACGAGCTGGTCGGTGATGCTGATCCGGCCGAAGTCCATCGCCACGGTGGTGGCCGTCTTGGAGTCGGAGCCGTAGTTGTCGTCGACCCCGACGCCGGCCTGCGTCATGGTCTCCTCGGTGGTCAGCGGCCTGATCTCACTGACCGAGCCGACCATGGTCGTCTTGCCGACCCCGAAGCCGCCCACGATCACGATCTTCACCGCGGCCTGGGCCGTGTGCGGGAGATGGTCCTCCGTCCGTGGACCCGTGATGGTGTCAGAGCTTTTGAAGTCCATGCATCACCGCTTCGAGGAGGGAACGGTCGGGGAGCGCCTGGCGGACGATCGGGGCGCGCGCCTGGACCAGTTCGGCCGTCAGCAGCTCGGTGAGCAGGACGGTCACCACGCTGTACGGCAGGTTGAGATAGGCCGAGATCTCGGCCACGGACAGGGGGGTCGCGCACAGCCGGACGAGTGCCGCCTGCTCGGGCTGCGCGGAGGGCGGGGGGTCGGCGCGCGCCACGATCAGCGTGACCAGGTCCAGTTCCGCGCGCTGCGCCTGGTCTCCCGCGCCGGTGAGCACGTAGAGCCGCTGGGGGTTCTTGCCGACCTGCTTGGGCGGCGGTTCCGTACGGGGGTGTCGCCGCCGGCGTTGCGGAGGAGTCATACGGTCTGGCCGTTGCGCCGGGGCGGGCTGGTGAGGTGGGCTCCGATCCGGACGACGAGGTCGCGCATGCGGTTGCTCATCAGGCCGGGTTCGGCCACCACGTCGGACAGGACCGCGAGGTAGGCGTTGGGGCCGGCGGCCATCAGGTAGAAGTAGCCCCCGTTGACCTCGATGATGACCATGCGCATCCGGCCGTCGCTGTCCGGGATCTCCTGGGCCACGGCGCCCGCCAGGCTCTGCAGGCCCGCGCAGGCCGCGGCGACGCGGTCGGCCGCGTCTGGTTCGCCGCCGTGGCGGGCGATGCGCAGGCCGTCGGCGGAGAGCACCACGATCATCTCGATGCCGGGGACGCCGTCGGCGAGATCCTTCAGCATCCAGTCGAAGTTCGCTCGTTGCTGGATCACTTGAGGTCCCTCTCGTCGTCGGCCTCGATGCGGGCCGGCTCGTGTGTCGGCTGGGTGGATGCGGTCGGGTCCGGGTCGCCCTTGAGTCCGTCCATGAACGCCTCGACCCACAGGCCCGGTTCGGGGTCCTTCGGCGCCGGTTCGGGGGCGGGTGTCGACCAGATGGTCGGCCGGCCCTCGCGTTCGGCGCGCTCGATGGCCGCCTGCTCGGCGAGCCGCTGGGCGAGCGGGGTCTTGACCCGGCTGCGGCGCTGCGGCAGACCGCCCGCCGTCCACTCGGTGACCTCGGGAACGTCGTCCTCCATGGAGAGCGGCGCGGTGATGCGGGGGCTGGTGGGGCGGCGCTTCTTCGGCGTGCGCTTGGGTCCTTCGAGCGCGCCGAGGTCGATCTTGGGGGCGGCGGTGGCGCCGATGCCGTGGGCGAGGCCGGGGGCGTGGTCGGCGGTCATCATGTCGCTGGGCACCACGAGGACGGCGCGCACGCCGCCGTAGGCCGAAGCGCGCAGCGAGACCTGCATCTTGTACGTCTGGCAGAGCCGGCCGACGACGGCCAGGCCCAGTCGGGGCGACTCGCCGAGGTCCTCGACGCCGCCGGTTCTGGCGCGTTCCAGCATGCCCTCGACCTGGGCGCGGGCCTCCTCGCTGAGGCTGACGCCGGCGTCCTCGATCTCGATGGCGACACCGGTCTGCACCTCGTGCGCGGTGACGTGCACCTTGGTCTGGGGCGGCGAGTAGCGGGTGGCGTTGTCGAGGAGTTCGGCCGCGGCGTGGATGAGGGGTTCGACGGCGGTGCCGCGGATGTTGACCTTGGCGATGGAGTGCAGCTCGATGCGGCGGTACTCCAGGATCCGGGACATCGCGCCGCGCATCACGCTGAACAGCGGCACGGGTTCGGGCCACTGGCGGCCGGGGCGGCCACCGCCGAGGACGGAGATGGAGTCGGCGAGGCGGCCGATGAGCGCGGTGCCGTGGTCGATGCGCAGCAGGTCGTCGAAGACCTCGGGGTTGCGGCCGTGGTCCTCCTCCATCTCCCGCAGTTCGTTGGCCTGCTGGTGGACGATGGCCTGGACCCGGCGGGCGATGTTGACGAAGGAACGCTGCGCGGCGTCGCGCATCGACTCCTCGCGGTCGACGATGTCGAGCACGGTCTTCAGCAACGACACCTGGGCCCGGGGAAGTTCGCGGTAGGACGGGTCGATGTCACCGAGGTGGCGAATCACCTCTCCGGGGGAATTCCCACCGCGCATCCGGTTCAGCGCGGCGGGCGCGACCTCCTTGGCGAAGCGGAGCATCTCCTGGTCGTGGGCGGCGATCCGCTGCTCCAGGTACGCGGTGCGACGGGTCTGCTCGGCGCTCAGGTCGCGCAGGGAGCGCCCGCGCCGGACCGCCGACGCGGCGGTGGCGAGCACCAGCAGGGTGGCGACGGCGCCGCACCAGCCGACGGCCGTCCGGGCCGGCTCCGCCACCAGGGCGACGGCGGCTCCTGTGGCCGCCGCCATCGCTATGGCGGGCAGCAACAGCACACGTGCGTACGGGAGTTCACGGCGGTCTGGAGTGGGTCGAACACTCACCATGTGGGCCCTCTGAAACAAGTCGGCTGGGAGTCTGGGGGTGTGTGGTGGGGGGTATGTCCGGGGTAAGTCGGGATTTTCGGTATGTTGGGGAACAAGCGCACGAATACACCGCAACTCGGTGCGCTGCGGGCGAGCTTAGTCCGACCGGATCAAGGCCGTGACATATTCGGCAAGCGCCTGAATCGCCCCGCGCGACAGGAGTACCCTCTGCCCCATTTACACGCTCAGCCTCCGTTCGTACACGGAGTGTCACGGCGTACGGGCATACGGAAGCCGCTCACCGCGACGGGTGACAGGGGGCCCGACGGGGGTCCGGGCGGGACCCGGCGGAGGTTCCGGTCAGACGCCGGCGATCCGCAGCGCCGCGTCCGCGGCGGCCTCGGCGAACACCGACACGGACCGGTCGGGATCGGAGCGGTGGACCAGGATGACCCCCTCGATCAGCCCGAACACGAGGTCCGTACGCAGATCGAGGTCGCTCTTGGCGAGCGCGCCCCCCGCGGTCGTGGCCGCGAGCAACTGCCGGTAGGCGTCCTTGAGTTCGGCGCGCACGGCGTGGAAGCCGGCGAACTTCTCGGCCCGCACCTCGGGCAGCAGGTAGAGGCCGCCGAGGTTGTGCGGTCCGCCGCACAGCAGCTCGACGTCCGTACGGCACAGCTTCCACAGCCGGTTTCCGGCCGGGGCCGTGTCGTCCGCGAGGAGTGCGCGGGCGTAGGCGAGGGAGGGCGTCACCGTCGACTCCAGGAGCGCGGCGAGCAGTTCCTCCTTGCCGGAGACGTAGTGGTACATGGACGCCTGCCGCATGCCCGCGCGTTCGGCGACGGTCCGGGTGGTGGTGGCCGCGTAGCCGCGGGTGGTGAACAACTCGGCGGCGGCCGCGAGCAGTTCCTCACGCGGCCGCAGACCGCTGTCCGGCCGCTGCGCGGCCCGCGGCCGGCCGACCCTACGGCCCGGTCCTTCCCCTGTCGTCCCCATGCGTTCGATCCTCGCACACGGCGTCGCGGGTGATCTCCGAGCGCCGGCGCCACCGTCCCGGACGGTGCCGGGCCGATTCCCCGTGAGCGCTCGGTAACCCGGCGGCAACGCGAGAGCAACGCCCGCGACCCGGCCCCCGCCTAATTTCTGTCGGGCGACAGAAATACAACGGAGCCGTCCGCCGGGACGGTCCGCACCGGAGCCGGAGGTCCCGCGATGGCGACAGCGACCACTTACGGAGCCCGCGCCCATGCGCGCGCCCAGCAGAGCACGCGCACCGAGGCCATGCCCGTCGTACCGGCCGCGAACTGGCCGGCGCCCCCCTGCGAGGCGGGCCACCTGGTGTGGGCCGAGACGGTCGCGGGCGGCAACTACACGCACCGGGTGCTGGCCCGCGGCACCGAGCTGCGCCTGACCGACCTGCGCGGCGACGCCTGCGCCCACCTGCTGCTGTACGCCGCCGACCGCCCCTGGGAACGGCTGAACGTGGCCGACACCGTCAAGGTCCAGTGGAACGCCTACCTCGGCGAGGACCGGCTGCTCCTGTCCGACCAGGGCCGCGTCCTCGCCTCGGTGGTCGCCGACAGCTCCGGCCGGCACGACGCCCTGTGCGGCACCTCCACCCTCGTGCGCAACACCGCGCGCTACGGCGACGGCAGCCCGCAGTCCCCCTCCCCCGCCGGCCGGGAGCTGTTCAAGCTGGCGGCGGCGAAGAACGGCCTGGAGCCCCGCGACCTGCCGCCGTCGCTCTCCTTCTTCCAGGGCGTCGAGGTCCGCGACGACGGCACCCTCGACTTCACCGGCTCCGCCGGCCCCGCCGGCAGCGTGACACTCCGTGCCGAGCAGGACGTGACCGTGCTGCTCGCCAACGTGCCGCACCCCGCCGACCCCCGCACGGACTACGTCAGTACCCCGCTGGAGGTGCTCGCCTGGCGCGCCGAGGCCACCCGGCCGGGCGACCCGCTGTGGGAGGCCACCCCGGAGGGCCGCCGCGCCTTCCTCAACACCGCCGAACTTCTCGCCGCGAGGGGGCTCGCATGAGCACGTCCGTCGTTCCCGCCCGGGCCGCCTGGTCGTCCGTCGTCCGCGCCGGCCAGACGCTCACCGTCACCGACCTGCACGGCAACCAGGCCGTCGACTTCCTCGTCTACGACGCCCACGACACCTCGGTCCGCTACAGCGCGCCCGACACGATCCACGCGCAGGGCGGCATCTTCCTCACCACCGGCAGCGTGCTGATGTCCAACGAGCACACCCCCCTGATGACCGTGACCACCGACCAGGTGGGCCGGCACGACACCGTCGGTGGCGCCTGCTCCAAGGAGTCCAACACCCTGCGCTACGGCCACCACACCTGGTCGCAGCACGCCTGCGTCGACAACTTCCTCGCGGAGGGCGCGAAGTACGGACTGGGCAAGCGCGACCTCGTCTCCAACATCAACTGGTACATGAACGTGCCGGTCGAGAAGGACGGCACCCTCGGCATCGTCGACGGTCTCTCCGCCCCGGGCCTCAAGCTGACCCTGCGCGCCGAGCGGGACGTGCTCGTCCTGGTCTCCAACTGCCCCCAGATCAACAACCCGTGCAACGGCTTCGAGCCGACGGCGGTGGAGATGACCGTCACCGCGGCCGACACCGAGGCGGGCACCGCATGACCTTCGACACGCTGCTGGTCGCCAACCGGGGCGAGATCGCGGTCCGCGTCATCCGCACGGCCCGCGAACTGGGCCTGCGCACGGTCGCCGTGTACTCCGACCCCGACCGCTCCGCGCCGCACGTCCGGCTCGCCGACGAGGCGGTGCGGCTCGGTCCGGCGCCCGCGAAGGAGTCGTACCTCGACGCGGACCTGGTCCTGAAGGCGGCAAAGGACACAGGCGCCGGGGCGATCCACCCCGGCTACGGCTTCCTGTCCGAGGACGCGGTCTTCGCGCGCCGCTGCGAGGACGCGGGCATCGTGTTCGTCGGCCCGACGCCCGGGCAGCTGGAGCTGTTCGGCGCCAAGCACACCGCGCGGGCGGCGGCCGAGGCGGCCGGAGTGCCGCTGGCACCGGGCACCGGACTGCTGGCGTCCCTGGACGAGGCCCTGGAACGGGCGGGCGCGATCGGCTACCCGGTCATGCTCAAGGCGACCGGCGGTGGCGGCGGCATCGGCATGTCGGCCTGCCACTCCGCCGGCGAACTGGCTGACGCCTGGGAGCGGGTGCAGCGCGTCGCCGCCGCCTCCTTCTCCCTGGCCGGCGTGTTCCTTGAACGCCTCGTCGAACACGCCCGCCACGTCGAGGTGCAGGTCTTCGGCGACGGCGAGGGCCGGGTCGTCACCTTCGGCGACCGCGACTGCTCCCTGCAGCGCCGCAACCAGAAGGTGCTGGAGGAGGCACCGGCGCCCGGCCTGCCCGCGCACGTCCGCGGTCAACTCGCCGACGCCGCCCGCGACCTGTGCGCCTCGGTCGGCTACCGCTCCGCCGGCACCGTCGAGTTCGTGTACGACGCGGCCCGCGAGGAGGCGTACTTCCTGGAGGTCAACACCCGCCTCCAGGT
Organism: Streptomyces sp. NPDC005574; assembly: GCF_040605435.1. NCBI lineage: Bacteria > Bacillati > Actinomycetota > Actinomycetes > Kitasatosporales > Streptomycetaceae > Streptomyces > Streptomyces sp. NPDC005574. The sequence continues at coordinate 8,392 of NZ_JBEXCW010000125.1, read as the reverse complement.
CGAGCACCCGGTCACCGAGGAGGTCTACGGCGTCGACCTGGTCGCCTGGATGCTGCGCCTTGCCCGCGGCGAGACCGACGTCGTCCGCGAGCCCGGCCGGCCCCGCGGCCACGCCGTCGAGGCCCGCCTGTACGCCGAGGACCCCTCACGCGAACACCGGCCGAGCGCGGGCCTGTTGACCCGGGTGGAGTTCCCGCCGGGCGTCCGCGTGGACGGCTGGGTGGAGACCGGCACCGAGGTGACGACGTCGTACGACCCGATGCTCGCGAAGATCGTCGCGTACGGCTCCGACCGGGCGCACGCCCTCCGGCGGCTGGACGAGGCGCTGGCCCGCACGCGCGTCGACGGCATCGAGACGAACCTGGGGCTGGTGCGGGCCGCGCTCACGCACCGGGACTTCCGCGCCGCCACCCACTCCACCGCGACCCTCGCGAGCGTCACCGACCCGACGCCCCGCGTCGAGGTCGTCTCCGGCGGAACCCTCACCACCGTGCAGGACTGGCCGGGCCGCACCGGTTACTGGCAGGTCGGCGTGCCGCCCTGCGGCCCGATGGACGACCTGTCCTTCCGGCTCGGCAACCGGGCGCTGGGCAACCACGAGGGCGCGCCGGGACTCGAATGCACCCTCAAGGGGCCCGCCCTCCGGTTCACCCACCCCACGACCGTGTGCGTCACGGGCGCCCCCGCCCCGGTGACCGTGGACGGCGCACCGGCCGCCCAGTGGGAGCCGCTGACGGTGCCCGCAGGCGCCGTACTGGAGATCGGCGCGCCCGCGGAACACGGCCTGCGCACCTACCTCCTGGTCGCCGGCGGCCTCGACATACCGGCGTACCTCGGCAGCGCGAGCACCTTCACCCTGGGCCGCTTCGGCGGTCACGGGGGGCGGGCGCTGCGCACCGGCGACGTCCTGCACGGCGGAACGGTCACCGAGGGCACACCGGTCCCGGCCGCCGACCGCCCCGGCTTCGGGGCCGTCTGGCAGGTCGCCGCCGCCGAAGGCCCGCACGCGGCACCGGAGTTCTTCACCGAGGACGACATCGAGGACTTCTACGCCGCCGACTGGAAGGTCCACTTCAACTCGGCGCGCACCGGCGTCCGCCTGGTCGGCCCCAAGCCGCGCTGGGCACGCTCGGACGGCGGCGAGGCGGGGCTGCACCCGTCCAACATCCACGACACCCCGTACTCCGTCGGCGCGGTCGACTACACCGGTGACATGCCGGTCCTGCTGGGCCCCGACGGTCCCTCCCTCGGCGGGTTCGTCTGCCCCGCGACGGTGCTCAGCGGCGAGCGCTGGAAGCTCGGCCAGCTGCGCCCCGGTGACACGGTCCGCTTCGCGCCGGTGGACGTGACGGGGGCGCCGCGCCCGGCCATCGTGGACGGCGGGATCCTCGCCCGGGACGGCGACGTCACCTACCGGCGCAGCGGGGACGACAACCTGCTCGTCGAGTTCGGCCCCATGCAGCTGGACCTGGCCCTGCGGATGCGCGTCCACGCCCTGATGGAGGCCGTCACCGAGGCCTGCCTCGACGGGGTCGCCGACCTGACCCCCGGTATCCGCTCCCTCCAGGTGCGGACCGACCCGCGCCGGCTGCCGCAGCACGAACTCCTCAGCGCCATACGGGAGATCGTCTCCGGCCTGCCGCCGACCGACGAGCTGGTCGTGCCCTCCCGCACGGTCCACCTCCCGCTCTCCTGGGACGACCCGGCCACCCGCGAGGCCATCGCCCGCTACATGGCGGGCGTCCGCGACGACGCGCCCTGGTGCCCCTGGAACATCGAGTTCATCCGGCGCGTCAACGGCCTCGACACGGTCGCGGACGTGTACGACACGGTCTTCGACGCCGAGTACCTGGTCCTCGGCCTCGGCGACGTCTACCTCGGCGCCCCGGTCGCGACCCCCCTGGACCCGCGGCACCGCTTGGTCACCACCAAGTACAACCCGGCGCGCACCTGGACCGCCGAGAACTCCGTCGGCATCGGCGGCGCCTACCTCTGCGTCTACGGCATGGAGGGCCCCGGCGGCTACCAGTTCGTCGGCCGTACGACCCAGGTCTGGTCGGGCTGGCAGCAGCGCGGCGCGTTCGAACCCGGCTCCCCCTGGCTGCTGCGGTTCTTCGACCGGATCAGGTGGTACCCGGTCGAGGCGGACGAACTCCTCGAACTGCGCGCCGACATCACCTCCGGCCGGTTCGTGCCCCGCATCGAGGAGGGCACCTTCTCGCTCGCCGGACACGAGGCGTTCCTCACCGAGAACGCCACGTCCATCGCGGAGTTCCGGTCGCGGCAGCGGACGGCCTTCGCGGCGGAACGCGACGCGTGGGAGGCGGCGGGCGAGTTCGCGCGCGCCGACGCGGCGGCGGCGCCGCCCCCTCCCCCGGCCGAGGTCACCGTGCCCGTGGGCGGCCGGCTCGTCGAGGCCGAGTTCGCCGCCTCGGTCTGGCAGCTGAACGTCGCACCCGGCGACACGGTGACGGCCGGACAACCGCTGCTTGCCCTGGAGGCGATGAAGATGGAGTCCAGGGTGCACGCGCCGGTCGCCGGCGTGGTCGCGGACATCCTGGCGAAACCGGGAGACCAGGTGGAGGCCGGCACGGCACTCCTCGTGCTCGCCCCGGCCCCGAACTGAAAGCCGAGGAACAGCACATGTCGAGCACCCTCTCCCGCGTCGACGCCGCCTACGCCCGCATCGACGCCGTCGACCGCCCCGAGATCTGGATCGGCCTGCGCCCACGGGCCGAGGTCGAGGCCGAGGCCCGCGCCCTCGACGCGCGGGTGTCCGCCGGCGAGCGGCTCCCGCTCGCCGGACGCCTGCTCGCCGTCAAGGGCAACATCGACGTGTCCGGCCTGCCCACCACCGCGGGCTGCCCGTCGTACGCCTACGAACCCGAGGCCGACGCCCCGGCGGTCGCCCGGCTCCGCGCGGCCGGCGCGCTCGTGCTGGGCACCACCAACCTCGACCAGTTCGCGACGGGCCTCGTCGGCACCCGCTCACCCCACGGCGCGGTACGCGGCGCCTTCGACCCGGCGAGGATCAGCGGCGGCTCCAGCTCCGGCTCCGCCGTCGCGGTGGCCCTGGGGCTCGTGGATCTCGCGCTGGGCACCGACACCGCGGGCTCGGGCCGGGTCCCGGCCGCCTTCAACGGCGTCGTCGGCCTCAAACCGACCCGCGGCCTCGTCCCGACAACCGGGGTCGTGCCCGCCTGCGCCTCCCTCGACTGCGTCACGGTGTTCGCCCGCACCCTCCCGGAGGCCGAGCAGGCACTGTCGTACATGGCGTCGCCCGCGGCCCGCGACCTGCCCCCGCTCCCGCAGCGCGCCCCCGGCCCGTGGCGTGTCGCGGTCCCGGCCCTGGGGCAGCTCGGCGAACTCGACGAGGGCTGGGCGGAGGCCTACGAGGCCGCCGTCGCCCGCCTCGGCGCGGCCGGCGCCGACCTCCGCACCCTCGACCTGGCCCCCTTCACCGAGGCCGCCGCGATGCTGTACGAGGGCGCGTTCGTCGCCGAGCGCTACACAGCGGTGGGGAGCTTTGTCGACAAGGCGATCGCCGAGGGCGACAGGTCGCTCGACCCCACGGTCGCCGGCATCATCACCCGCGCCCGTGACATCCCGGCCCACCGGCTCTTCGCCGACCACGACCGCCTGGCCACACTGCGCACCCGGGCCATGGCCGAACTGGGCGACGCGGACGCCGTGTTGCTGCCCACCGCACCGGGCCATCCCACCCTCGCCGAGGTCGCCGCCGACCCGCTGGGCAGCAACGCCCGGCTGGGCCGCTTCACCAACTCCACGAACCTCTTCGACCTGGCGGCCGTCGCCGTCCCGGCGGGCGAGGTGAACGGGCTGCCCTTCGGCGTCATGCTGGTCGGCCCAGCGTTCACCGACGAACGGCTGGCCCGCGTCGCGGCCCTCCTGCGGCCGGTGACCCGTCTGGCCGTGGTCGGCGCCCACCTCACGGGCCAGCCCCTGAACCCCCAACTGCTGTCCCTGGGCGCCCGACTCGTCCGGACGACCACGACGGCCCCCGTCTACCGCCTGTACGCCCTGCGCACGGACCCGCCGAAGCCCGGCCTGGCCCACGTCGGCGAGGGCGGCGCCCCGATCGAGACGGAGATCTGGCAGCTCCCCCCGGAGGGCCTGGGCCACCTCCTGACCACCCTCCCCCGCCCGATGACCCTGGGCAGGATCCACCTCGCCGACGGCACCCACACCCCCGGCTTCCTCTGCGAACCCTCAGCCCTGCCCACCGCCGAAGACATCACCCACCACAAAACCTGGCGCGCCTACCTGACCCGGTAACCAGCCCACGCAAGGGGCGCGGGGAACAGCGCACCCAAGCCCCGCCGGCACTCGCCACCAGGGGCGCGGGGAACAGCGCACCAAGCCCGAACGCACCCGCACTCAACACCCGGCCGACACCCGCCACCAAGGGACGCGGGGAACTGCGCAAAACCCACAACACACCCGCACCGAAAACCCGGCCCGCCACCCCCACCACCAGGGGCGCGGGGAACAGCGCACCAGGCCCCAACGCACCCGCACCCAACACCCGGCCGACACCCGCCGACAGGGGCGCGGGGAACTGCGCAAAACCCACAACACACCCGCACCGAAAACCCGGCCCGCCACCCCCACCACCAGGGGCGCGGGGAACGGCGCACCAAGCCTCAACGCACCCGCACCCGACACACACCCCCGCCCGTCACCCCACGGACGAGTACGCCACAACCCCCCGCAACAACTCGTCAACCGCCTTACGCGCAACCTTCCCCACCCCAGAGCCCTCCGCAGGAGAAGCCGCCGAGATCTGCCCCAGCACGTCGATCACCTGCTTGCACCACCGCACGAAGTCCCCCGCCGGCATCTCGACCTCCCGCAGCACCTCGTCGAGGCCCTTCCCGGACGCCCACATGTACGCGGCCCAGGCGAAGCCGAGATCCGGCTCGCGCTGGCCGACGCCCTCGGTCTGGTTGATCCGGAAGTCCTCCTCCAGGGCATCGAGACGCCCCCAGATCCGGACCATCTCGCCGAGCGCGGCCTTCGCCTTGCCCGCGGGCACCTTCGGCGGCGTCGCGTCGTCGCTGACCCTCGCCTCGAACACCAGCGCCGAGACGCACGCGGCGAGTTCCGCCGGGGCGAGCCCCTCCCAGACACCGGCGCGCAGGCACTCGCTGGCCAGCAGGTCGAGTTCGCCGTAGAGCCGGGCGAGCCGCTTGCCGTGCTCGGTGACCTCGTCGCCGCGCAGGTAGTCGAGTTCGGTCAGCAGCGCGACGATCCGGTCGAAGGTGCGGGCGATCGTGTTCGTACGCCCCTCGATGCGCCGCTCCAGCTGCGAGGTGTCCCGCAGCAGCCGGTGGTACCGCTCCGCCCACCGCGCGTGGTCCTCGCGGTCGCTGCACCCGTGGCACGGATGCGCCCGGATCGCCGTGCGCAGCCGGGCGATCTCGCGGTCGTCGGCGGCCTGGGACCGCTTCTTGCGGGCCCGCTCCGGCGGGATGTGCCCGGCCTTGGTGCGCAGCGCGGAGGCGAGGTCCCGACGCGACTGCGGGGACCGCGCGTTGAAGGACTTCGGGATCCGCATCCGGTCGAGTGCCTCGACGGGCACCGGGAAGTCCATCGAGGCCAGCCGCTTGACCTGCCGCTCGGCGGTCAGCACCAGCGGGCGCGGACCGTCGTGCTGTTCGAAGCCGCGGTGGCCGTTGGAGCGCCCGGCGGGCAGCCCCGGGTCCAGCACGAGGGCGAGGCCCGCGAACTTGCCGGTGGGCACGTGGATGATGTCACCGGGCTTGAGCTTCTCCAGCGCGACGGCCGCCTCGGCCCGCCGTTCGACGGCACCCTGCCGGGCCAACTCGGTCTCGCGGTCGCTGAGTTCGCGGCGCAGCCGTGCGTACTCATCGAAGTCGCCGAGGTGGCAGGTCATGGACTCCTTGTAGCCCTCCAGCCCTTCCTCGTTGCGCTGCACCTGACGCGAGATCCCGACCACTGACTTGTCGGCCTGGAACTGCGCGAACGACGTCTCGAGCAGTTCGCGCGAACGGTGCCGCCCGAACTGCTCGACCAGGTTGACCGCCATGTTGTACGACGGCTTGAAGCTGGAGCGCAGCGGATAGGTGCGGGTGCCGGCCAGGCCGGCGAGGTGCTCGGGGCTGCTGCCGCGCTGCCACAGCACGACCGCGTGTCCCTCGACGTCGATGCCGCGCCGGCCGGCCCGACCGGTGAGCTGCGTGTACTCGCCGGGCGTGATGTCGGCGTGCTGCTCGCCGTTCCACTTGACGAGCTTCTCCAGCACCACCGAGCGCGCGGGCATGTTGATGCCGAGGGCGAGGGTCTCGGTCGCGAACACGGCCTTCACCAGGCCGCGTACGAAGAGTTCCTCCACGACCTCCTTGAACGTGGGCAGCATGCCCGCGTGGTGGGCGGCGATGCCGCGCTCCAGGCCCTCCAGCCACTCGTAGTAGCCGAGGACGTGGAGATCCTCCGTCGGGATGGAGGCCGTGCGCTCCTCGACGAGGGCCCGCACCTGTTCCCGCGCCTCCTCGTCGTTGAGCCGGAGCCCGGCGAACAGGCACTGCTGTACGGCGGCCTCGCAGGCGGCGCGGCTGAAGATGAACGTGATGGCGGGGAGCAGGTCCTCGTTGTCGAGGCGTTCGATGACCTCGGGCCTGCTGGGCGTCCACACCCGGGAACGCTGTCTGCGCTCGCGTTCGCGGTCGGCCTCGCGCATGGCACGGCCCCGCCTGCGGTCCTGGTAGGAGGGGCGGCTGGCCTCCATCCGGGCCAGTCGGGTGAGGTCGGGGTTGACGGCCTTCCTGTGGCCCTCGCCCTCCTCGAACAGGTCGTACATCCGCCGCCCGGCGAGCACGTGCTGGAAGAGCGGTACGGGCCGGTGCTCGGAGACGATCACCTGGGTGTCACCGCGGACGGTGTCCAGCCAGTCGCCGAACTCCTCGGCGTTGGACACGGTCGCCGACAGCGAGACCAGGGTGACGGACTCGGGCAGGTGGATGATCACCTCTTCCCACACGGCGCCGCGGAAGCGGTCGGAGAGGTAGTGCACCTCGTCCATCACCACGTAGCCCAGGCCGAGGAGGGTCTGCGAGCCGGCGTACAGCATGTTGCGCAGCACCTCGGTGGTCATCACGACCACCGGTGCGTCGGAGTTGACGCTGTTGTCGCCGGTCAGCAGGCCGACCTTGTCGGCGCCGTAGCGGCGGGACAGGTCGGCGTACTTCTGGTTCGACAGTGCCTTGATGGGGGTGGTGTAGAAGCACTTCTTGCCCTGCTGGAGGGCGAGGTGGACGGCGAACTCGCCGACGATCGTCTTGCCCGAGCCGGTGGGCGCGGCCACCAGGACACCCTTGCCCGCTTCGAGTGCCTGGCAGGCCTCGATCTGGAAGGGGTCGAGGCCGAAGTCGTACATCTCGCGGAAGTCCGCGAGCGAGGTGGCCTGCTCGACAGCGCGCTTACGGGCTGCCGCGTACCGCTCGGCCGGTGAGAGATCCTCTGTCATCGTGCTTTCGAGCGTACCGGGCGCCACTGACAACAGGACGATCATTATCCGGATCCGGTTCCGTGAGCCTGGAGGTATCCGCAGCTCAGCCGGACGGCCACGCCCAGCGCCCTCGCCCCGCACCGGACCGTCGGCGCACCGGACGACCGCGCCGTCCGGCATCACCGGCACGAAATCGGCCACCGCCCAATAATGGATCTTGACCTCGATGCTGGCGCCCCGTGAGGATCATGTGACTCCGGGGAGCGGGCCGCATCCGTTCGGCTACTTCCCGTTCTTCCAATCCGGGAGATGCCAGTGAAGCGTTGGATCGCACGCACAGCCACCACCAGTGCCGCCATGGGACTCGCCACAGTCGGCCTCATATCCGTGCCCTTCTCCGCCTCCGCCGCGGCGGCCTCCGAGTGCACGGGTGAGCAGCACAAGACATACGACACCATCGGCGCCGACCTCGACGTGTACGTCAACTTGTGTGTGACGAGGACCTCGAGCAACGACTACCAGGCCACGGTCAAGTTCAGGTGGTCGGACGGTGGTGGCGGCCTCAGCACCGGCATGGACAAGCTCAAGGTCAACCTCCGCCTGGAGCGGCACGACGCCGACTACAGGACCGGCTCCGCCGACTACGCCGCGGCGACCAACGCCTACCAGTCGGGCAACCGCGGATTCTCGACCACCACTTACCACAGCACCACCACAGGTGGCTGGACGGCCGACGGCAACATCGAGTGGGACATCAACAACGACGGGACAGATGGCGGGACGACCCCCCTGGGCGGCTCCCCGAGCACCGATCAGCCTTACTCCACTCAGCCTCTGGGGTGTCGGATGGTGGCTGTTCCGTTGTCGCCATCGGCGCTCCTTCAGTTCGGGTCGAGAGGTCTG
>NZ_JBEXCW010000124.1:0-17979 GCF_040605435.1 Streptomyces sp. NPDC005574 | reverse complement strand
CCCCCCCCCCCCCCCCCCCGCCCCGGCCCCCCCCCCGCCCCCCCCTTCCTTGGGTGCGCCTCCCCCGGGCCGCCCGCAACCCCGGGGCGGGCCCCCCGGCGGTGGGGTGCGCCGCCGTCCGCGTACGGGATCCGGAGTCAGCCCTGCCGGGCCTGGCCCCCGCCGCCCGGCCCGCCACCGCAGCCACCGCCCTGACCGCCACCGGGGCTGCCCTGGCCGCCCCCGGGACCACCGCTCGGCATGCCCGACGGCGTCCCGGTCGGGATCCCGGTCGGCGCCCCCGACGCGGCTCCCGACGGGGCTCCCGACGGGGCTCCGGAGGGTGCCCCGCCGGGCCGCCCCGAGGGGTTGCCGCTCGGCATGCCGGAGGGTGCCTGGCAGCCCTGCTGTCCCGAGGTGCCGCTGGTCGAGGACGACGAGTCGCCAGCGCCGCAGGCCGTCAGCAGGAGCGGGGACAGGGCCAGCAGGGCGACGGCGGGGGCGAGGCGTGCGCGCTTCATGAGAGGCAACTCCACATCGGATGGGGGGACCGTGAGGAGGGCACTCAACCAAGTGCGCTTAGGCCTGACTTGGGACCGCCCTGTGGGCCGTCTGTGCGTCGGGCAAAGGGCGCCCCAACGCACCCCGCCGACCTGCGGAACAGCCGTTTCCCCGCCCCGGCCGACTGGTACGGCTCCGTGACACGGGGCGCCGCCGGCGCGTGCTCAGCCGAGCCGGACGCGCGCCAGTTGCCGGGACTGCGCCACCAGCCGGTCCGTGCTGTCCCAGACCTCGGCGTCCTCCTCCAGGAAGCCGCCGGCGAGGTTGCGGGTGCCGATCGACACCCGCAGCGGGCCGGGGGCGGGCCGGCAGCGGACGTGGACGGTCAGCTCGACCGTGGGCACCCAGCCGGTCAGGCCGAGTTCGAAGGCCGTCGGGGGCAGCGCGTCGACCGCGAGGAGCAGCGAGAGCGGATCGGCGTCACGGCCGTCGGCGAGCCCGAACCAGGCCCGCATCTCCCCCTTGCCGGACGGTGAACCGAGCGCCCAGCCGAGCGTGGACGGGTCGAGCTTGAGCATCAGCCGCTCGGTGATGGCCGAGCTGCCCTCGACCGGGGCGGGTCCGTCCTCCGGGCCGAAGCACTGCTCCATGGGCGGGATCGCCGGCGGCAGGGCCGTCGTCCGGACGTCCTCGGGGAGCGCGTCCAGGTCGCCGTAGGAGGCGAGGACACGGATGCGTTCGACCTCGCGGCCCTGGTCGTCGTACTGGAAGAGGGATGCCTGTCCGGTCGACAGGGTCCGCCCGGTGCGGACGAGGTCGGTGCGGACGACGGCCGGTCCGGGCTGGGACGCGGTCAGGTAGTGCGCCGAGATCGTGAACGGGTCCGAGTGCGGCAGGGCGTGTGCCAGCGCGCGGCCCAGGACGGCCAGCAGGTAACCGCCGTTGACGGCGCTGATGATCGTCCAGCCGGCCGAGAGGTCGGTGTCGTAGACGCCGGGTTCGCGTGGGGTGACGGCGGTGTCCCGGTCGAACTCGCTGTCGCCGATCGTGGCCCGGGTGATCGCGGAGGCTGCTTCTGGCATGCCTGAACGCTACAACAACAAAATACTAAGCGGTAGCTTTGCTTGGGTGAGACGAGGACAATATCTTGGTAAGTGTCCCTACTCGTCCGTAAACCCGGAGCCCCGCCCGCCCCTCTGTAGGGACATGAGCCTCACCGGGACTTCGTTCCTCTACACCCTCGTGGCGCTGGCCGTCCTCGCCCTGCTGCTGCCCTTCGCCCTGTGGTCACGACTGCGGGGGCCCAGGGCCCTGCGCACCGCCGCCCGGGCGCTGATGCTGCTCTTCGCCCAGGGCACCGCGGTCGCCCTGGTGTTCGTGCTGGTCAACAACCAGAACAGCCTCTACGACAACTGGGCGGACCTGCTCGGCACGGGCAACCACGTCCAGCGGGCCGTGAACCTGGGCCCCGACGGCACCAGCGGCATCGCGCTGACCCGGCTGCCCAGAGTGACCCAGCGGTTCTCCGCGGCCGGCGGTCCCGGCATGCGGGCCGCCGGCGGAGTGCGGGTCACCCAGCTCCGGGGCCGGGTGTCCGGGGTGAACGCCGAGGTCTACGTGTGGCTGCCGCCGCAGTACGGCGAGCCCGCCTACCGCCACCACAGATTCCCGGTGGTGGAGCTGCTGTCGGGCTACCCCGGGTCGGCGAAGGCGTGGTTCGGGTCGCTGCGGGCGCACGAGCAGTTGCTGCCGCTGATGCGCGACGGGCGGGTCGCGCCGTTCATCCTGGTCGCGCCGCGCACCAACCTGCTGGCCGGCGTGGACACCGGCTGCGCGAACGTCCCGGCCACGGTGAACGCGGACAGCTGGCTCAGCGTCGACGTGCCCCGGATGGTCACGGACAACTTCCGGACCCAGGCGGCGCCGGCGGGCTGGGCGGTGGCCGGGTACTCGGCGGGCGGGCACTGCGCCGCGAAGCTGGCCGTGGCCCACCCCGACCGCTACCGGGCCGCGGTGAGCATGTCCGGCTACAACGACCCGATCGGCGAACGCGCCTCGCTGGCCGCGCAGAACCTCCACCTCCGCGACGCGAACAACCCCTACCTGCTGATGCGCCGGGCGGCCGTGCCGCCCCAGGTCGCCCTGTACGTCTCCGGTCAGCCGCACGACGGCTACGAGGCCGGTGTGGCGCTCGAACAGGCCGCGAAGGCGCCGACGACGGTGCACGTCGTGTACATCCCGAAGAGCGCGGGCGGCCACACCATGGCGCTGTGGCGGCCGCAGGTGGTCCCGGCCTTCCGCTGGCTGACCGAGGAGATGGGCGAGCGCCCCGCCCCGCGCGGGGCTACTCCTCGCGCACCGTCGACCGTCGGTTCCACGCGCGCGGCGCTCGCCAGTGGAAACGCATCGCGAGCAGCCGCAGGACGAAAGCGGTGACGACCGCGAATCCGCTGGTGAAGGGGGTGAGGACGTCGTAGCGGATGCACAGCGCGACGAGGGTGGCGCCGACGATCGCCGGGACGGCGTACAGGTCGCGGTCCCAGCGCAGCAGCGAGGGCACCTCGTTGGCGAGGACGTCCCGCAGCACGCCGCCGCCCACCGCGGTGGCCAGGCCCAGGGCGGCGGAGGCGGTGAGGCCGAGCCCGTAGTCGTACGCCTTCACCGTCCCGGCGACGCAGAACAGCCCGAGGCCGGCCGCGTCGAACACGTTGACCGCCGCCTGGGTGCGCTCCACCTGCGGGTGCAGGAAGAAGACGAGGAGGGCGGCGAGCAGCGGGGTGGTGAAGTAGCCGAGGTCGGTGAAGGCGGCGGGCGGGACGGCCCCGATGACCAGGTCCCGGAACAGCCCTCCGCCCAGCGCGGTGACCTCGGCGAGGACGGCGATGCCGAACACGTCGAAGTTCTTGCGGACGGCCAGCAGCGCGCCGGAGATGGCGAACACGAAGATGCCGACGAGGTCGAGCGTGTGCTGGACGGAGGGACTGAACAGTTGCTGGAGCACCCCTACATTCTTACCCGAAAACGGGTGTGGACCTTGCGATGCAAGGGCTAGAGGGCGGGTTTCCCTGTCGTGAACAGCCATGTCTGGAAGAGATCGTCCAGTTGCTGCCCGGACACCTTCTCCGCGAGCCGGATGAAGTCGCCGGTGTCCGCGTTGCCGTGGCGGTGCAGCTTCGTCCAGGCGGGCAGGAGCCTGAAGAAGGCGCGGTCGCCGATGCGCTCGCGCAGCGCCTGGAGGGTCATCGCGCCGCGCTGGTAGACCGCGGAGGCGAACATCGTGTCCCGCTGCGGGTCACCGACGGTGATCTGCCAGAAGGCGCTGTCGGCGGGGCGGGAGTTGTACCCGGCGAGGAAGGAGTCGTGCGCCGAGCGGGTGCCCTTGTGCTCGGCCCACAGCCACTGGGCGTAGGTGGCGAAGCCCTCGTTGAGCCAGATGTCCTTCCAGCGCGCGACCGACACGGAGTCGCCGAACCACTGGTGGGCCAGCTCGTGCACGATCGTCGTCTCGTTGCGCACCGCGGAGTAGGCAGGCTTCGACTGCACCTCCAGCGAGAACCCGGCCTGCGGCATGTCGTCGACGATCGCGCCGGTCTCCTCGAAGGGATAGGGCCCGAAGACCTGCGACCAGTAGTCGGTGGCCTCGGCCGTCACGGCGTACACGTCGACGCTGTTGCTGTTCGCGAGCACCGGGTCGATGGCCACGTAGATCGGGGTCCCGCCGGGCGTGGTGCCGCTCTTCACGTCGAACCGGCCGATGGTCGCCGTCGCCAGGTAGGTCGCCATCGGCTTCGTTTCGCGCCAGTGGGTGTACGTCGAGGAGCCCTTGTCGTACGTCGAGACGAGCCGGCCGTTGGAGACGGCGGTCAGGCCCTTGGGCGCCCTGACGCGTATGTCGTAGGTGGCCTTGTCGGAGGGGTGGTCGCTGGAGGGGAACCAGGTGGAGGCGGCGTTGGGTTCACAGGCGACGAAGACGCCGTCGTCGGTCTTCATCCAGCCGTAGTCGGAACCGAACACGATGGGACCGCTGAGCGGTTCGGGGACGCCGCCGTAGGTGACGGTGACCGTGAAGGTCCGGCCCTTGCGGAGCGCGTCGCGCGGGGTGATGCGGATCTCGTCGCCTGCGCGGGTGAACTGCGCCCGTCTGCCGTTCACCTCGACCCCCGTGACCGTCAGTCGCTGGAGGTCGAGGTCGAAGGAGGACAGGGACCGGGTGGCGCGGGCCGTGAGGGTCGTACGGCCGTCCAGCCGGTCGGTGTCCGGGTTGTAGGCCACGTCCAGCGCGTAGTGGCGGGCGTCGAAGCCGCCGTTGCCGAGCTGCGGGAAGTAGGGGTCGCCGATGCCGTCGGCCCCGGGGGTGGGTGCGGAGGAGGCGGCGATGACGAAGAAAGAGGCCGTCGCGGTGGCGAGGGCCCCTAAGCGTGCCGAACGGGAGAGTTTCACGAGTCGTCCCTTCGAGCGTGTACGTGTTGATCGGGTCGATCAGACGGACACGGCCGACTCTGCGCTCTCCCGTTCGGGCATGTGCATGACTTTGCCAACTTGTCATGCGCTACTTGTCGGTTGACTCCTGGTCGGTTGCCGCCGGGGACTTCGGGTCCACGGCTTCCGGCTCCTTGGAGAGGGCGGTCGCGGCGCCCTCGGAAGCGGTCGCCTCGGGAGCGGTGGCCTTGGGAGCAGTCACCTCCGCAGCCGTCACCTCGGGAGCCGTGGCCTCGGGAGCCGTCACCTCCGCAGCCGTCACCTCGGGAGCAGTCACCTCCGCAGCCGTCACCTCGGGAGCAGTGGCCTCGGGGACGACCGTCTCGGACACAGCCGCTTCGGAGACAGCCGCCTCGGGGGCCGCCTTCTCCACGGAGGACACCGCCCCGACCTCGGCCGCCAGCGCCGCCGACGTCTCCGCCGACTCCTCCAGCACCGCGTCCGGCACCAGCTCCGCCGCCTCCTTGGCCGCGGACAGCAGGATCGTCTCCTGCGGCACCTGGTCCTCGAAGTTCTCCGGGTGGTGGCAGGCGACCCGCTGACCCGGCCTCAGCTCCAGCAGCGGCGGCTCGGTGGTCTTGCAGACCTGCGTCGCCTTCCAGCACCGGGTGTGGAAACGGCAGCCGCTCGGCGGCGAGATCGGCGAGGGCACGTCACCCTTGAGCAGGATGCGCTCGCTCTTGGCACCCCGGCGCCGCGGGTCGGGCACCGGCACGGCCGACATCAGGGCCTTGGTGTACGGGTGCATCGGCGACTCGTACAGCGCGGTGCGCTCGGCGAGTTCGACGATCTTGCCGAGGTACATCACCGCGATGCGGTCCGAGACGTGCCGGACCACCGAGAGGTCGTGCGCGATGATCACGTACGTCAGGCCGAGCTCGGACTGGAGGTCGTCCATCAGGTTGACGACCTGCGCCTGGATGGACACGTCGAGCGCCGAGACGGGCTCGTCCGCCACCACGAGCTTCGGCTTCAGGGCGAGCGCCCGGGCGATGCCGATGCGCTGGCGCTGACCGCCGGAGAACTCGTGCGGGTAGCGGTTGTAGTGCTCGGGGCTCAGGCCCACCAGCTCCAGGAGCCGCTGGACCTCCTTCTTCACACCGCCCTCGGGCTCGACGCCCTGGAGCCGGAACGGCGTCGAGACGATGCCGCCGATGGTGTGCCGCGGGTTCAGCGAACCGTACGGGTCCTGGAAGATCATCTGGATGTCCCGCCGCAGCGGACGCATCCCGGCAGGCTTCAGCCGCGTGATGTCCTGGCCCTCGAAGTGGATGCTTCCACCGGTCGGGTCCTGGAGCCGGGTGATGACCCGGCCCATGGTCGACTTGCCACAGCCCGACTCGCCGACCACGCCCAGGGTCTCGCCCCTGCGCACCTCGAAGTCGATGCCGTCGACCGCCTTGACCGCACCGACCTGGCGCTGGAGCACACCCTTGCGGATCGGGAAGTGCTTCTGCAGGCCCTCGACCTTGAGCAGTACCTCGCGCTCGTCGGGAGCCGACGCCTGGTGCGGGATCGAGGGCGCCTCGTGCGTCTTCTTCGTGTCACTCACAGCTTCGGCGCAATCTCTTCGGTCCAGATCCGCGTACGGTCCTCCGGCGAGAGGTGGCAGGCGGACCAGTGCCCGCCGTCGACCTGCTGGAGTTCCGGGCGCACGGTACGGGTGACATCGCCCTTGGGGATGTCCGCGTACGGGCAGCGGGGGTGGAAGGCGCAGCCCGACGGAACGTTGATGAGGCTCGGCGGCTGGCCCTTGACCGGGATGAGCCGGTCGGAGGTGTCCCGGTCGATGCGGGGCATCGAGCCGAGCAGACCCCAGGTGTACGGGTGCTCCGGCTTCTCGAAGATCTCGTGGACCGGGCCGCGCTCCACGCACCGGCCGCCGTACATCACCAGGACGTCGTCGGCGATCTCGGCGACGACACCCAGGTCGTGGGTGATGAGGACGACCGCGGAGCCGAACTCCTTCTGCAGGTCGCGGATGAGGTCGAGGATCTGCGCCTGGACGGTCACGTCCAGGGCGGTCGTCGGCTCGTCCGCGATGAGCAGTTCGGGGTTGTTGACGAGCGCCATGGCGATCATCGCGCGCTGGCGCATACCGCCGGAGAACTCGTGCGGGTAACCGTCCACGCGCTTGGCCGGCTCGGGGATGCCGACCCGGTCGAGCATCTCGATCGCCCGGGTGCGGGCGACCTTCTTGCTGACGTCGTTGTGGACGCGGTACGCCTCCACGATCTGGTTGCCGATCGTGTAGTACGGGTGCATCGCGGACAGCGGGTCCTGGAAGATCATCGCCATCTCACGGCCGCGGAGCCTGCGCACCTCGTCCGGGTCGGCGTTGACCAGTTCCTTGCCGTCGAGCCAGATCTCCCCGGACATCCGCACGTTCTTGCCGCGGGCGCCGAGCCGGTGCAGGCCCATGATCGCCAGCGAGGTGACGGACTTCCCCGAGCCCGACTCGCCCACGATGCTGAGGGTCTTGCCCTTCTCCACCTGGAAGCTGAGCCCGTCGACGGACTTGACGATGCCGTCGTCGGTGGGGAAGTGCACCTTGAGGTCACGGACCTCGAGGAAGGCGGTGGGTGCGGCCGAGGGCGAGCCGACGGGCTCCCCGACGGCGGCGCCGTTCACAGAAGGGGTCACTTCGGTCACGAGAGCCTCACCCGCGGGTCGGCGGCGGCGTACAGCAGGTCCACCAGGAGATTTGCGATCACGACGAAGAACGCTGCGAGCAGGGTGACGCCGAGGATCGGGGGCAGGTCGTTGTCCTCGATGGACTTCACCGCGTACTCGCCGATGCCGTGCAGGGAGAACACGGTCTCGGTGATCAGCGCGCCGCCGAGCAGCAGACCGAGGTCCATGCCGAAGACGGTGATGATCGGGGTCAGCGCGGCCCTCAGGCCGTGCCGGGCCACGACCCTGCGTTCCCGCAGGCCCTTGGCGCGGGCCGTGCGGATGAAGTCCTCGTTCATCGTCTCCAGCATGCCCGAGCGGGTGAGCCGCGCGTAGATGGCGGAGTACAGAAGCGCGAGCGAACACCACGCCGGGAACAGCGTGTTGGCCCACTGCGCGGGGTTCTCGGTGAACGGGACGTAGGTGCGGCCGAAGATCGGCCACTGGTAGGTGAAGAGCAGCAGCGCCAGGTTGCCCGTGAAGAACATGGGCAGCGAGACACCGGCGAGAGCGACCCCCATGAAGGACCGGTCGAAGAACGAGCGGGGCTTGAGCGCCGAGACGACACCGACCGCCACACCGGACACCAGCCACAGCACGGCGGCACCGCTGGCCAGCGAGATCGTCACCGGAAGACGGGACGTCAGCTGCGGCCAGACCTCGACGTGGGTCTTGAAGGAGTAGCCGAAGCACGGCGCGCTGCAGTGTGCCGTGGTGGGGCCCAGGTTGTAGGTGGCGCCGGACACGATCCCCTTGATGAAGTGCCAGTACTGGACATAAAGGGGCTGGTCCAGACCGAGGTTCTGCTTGACCGCGGCGATGTCTGCCTTCGACGGGCTCTTGCCGATGTACTGCTGGGCCAGCTGGTCGGCGGACTGGCCGGCGAGCCGTGGCAGCAGGAAGAAAATGGCGAAGGTGACCGCGGAGACGACCAGCAGCAGGATCACCGCTGCGATCGTCCGACGGAGGATGTACGAGATCACGGGGATCGGCGCTGGTGCCCGCGGGCCTCACGGCCCGCGGGCACCAATGCCTTCACCTGCCTTCCGGGGCTACTTCTTGGTCGAGCCGATGTTGAGGTAGTCGTACTGACCGCTGAAGGCCGCCGTCGACACCAGGTTGGTGTAGGTGGTGGGGCGGTACAGCAGGACCTTGAAGTAGGTCAGCGGGACGAGCACGGCGTCGTCCATGGTCTTCTTGTCGATCTGGGTGTAGAGGCTGTCGCGCTCGGCCTTGTCCTGCGTGCCGATCGCCTTCTCCAGCAGCGCGTTGACGTCCTTGTTGTCGTACTGCGACAGGTTGGTGTTGCCGGACTGGCTGATGGCCTTGCCGTTGAGGATCTGCTGCTGGAAGCCGTAGCCGGACGGCCAGTCGGCACCCCACTGCATCATGATGAGGCCGATGTTCTGCTTCTCGGTGAACTTCGGCACACCCGCGTAGTCGGTGAAGTACTTGCCCGACGGGTACTGCTTCAGGCTGGCGTTGATGCCGACCTTCTTCAGCGAGTTGATGATCGCGGTGGCCGCGTCGATCTCCTGCGGGCGGTCGCTGCGCGCGGTGAGGTTCGTGCTGATCGTCGACTTGCCGCAGGCCTTGAGCTGCTCCTTGGCCTTGGCCGCGTCGCCCTTGTTGCCGGCGGAGGCGTAGACGTCCGACTTCGCGTAGCCCGGGATGTCGGGCGGCAGGACGGTGGAGGCCACGTCACCGCGGATCGGGCCACCCTCGGCGGTCTGCACCGAGACCTTGTCGATCGCGTACTGCACGGCCTTGCGGCAGGCGACGTTGTCGAACGGCTTCACCTTGGTGTTGATCGCCATGTAGACGAGACGGCCACCGTAGGTGTTGTCCGTGTTGGCCTTCTTCGAGGCGTCGTTGATGACCTTCGCCTGCGTCGCGGCCTGGACACCCGTGCCGCCGAGGTCTATCGCGTCACCGGCCTGGACGTCCTGGTCGATGGTCTCCGCGTTGACCTTCAGGTTGACGACGATCCTGTCCGGGTACTGCTTGCGCAGCGGGTCGGTGCTCGCGTCCCAGTTCTTGTTGCGGACGAGGACGGCCTGCTTGCCCTCGTCGTAGCTCTGGAACTGGTACGAGCCCGAGGACACGATGCTCTTGACGTAGTCGATGCCCTTGTCCTTCGCCTCGGGCACCGGGGCCGTCTGAGGCGTCGCGACCAGGTAGTCGAACTCCTGGAACGCCGTCTTCAGGTGGAAGACGATCGTGTTGTCGTCCGGCGTCTCGATGGACGACAGACCCTTCTTGTCCTTGTAGGGACCCTTGTACTTGTCGCCGCCGTCCAGGAACTGCTGGAAGTAGTTCGGGCCGAGGGAGAGCACGTCACGCGCGAAGTTGGAGCGCTCGACCGCGTACTTGACGTCCTTGGACGTGATCGCCGTGCCGTCCTGGTACTTCAGGCCGGTACGCAGCTTGTACGTCCAGGTCTTGCCGCCGTCCGTCGGCACACCCGCGCTCGCGGCGAGGTCCGGGACCAGCTCGTTGCCCTTCTCGCCCGCGGCGGGCTTGAAGGTCATCAGCGGGCGGGCGTACAGCCGGCTCAGGTTGTACATGTACGCGTAGTACGTGTTGCCCGGGTCGAAGGAGTCCGGCACGTCCGAGTACTCGTACGTGACCGTGCCCCCCTTCTTGGTCGAGGCGTTGACGACGTCCTTGGTCGCGGCGTTGGCCCCAGCCGACTTGCTTCCGTCGTTGTCATTCGTGTCATCGGCCTTGCTGCAGCCTGCAATGAGCAGGCTCGCTCCGCCGATGGCCGCAACTGCGGCCAGCGCTGACCTTCGCATGATGGTCTGCTTCCCCTCCATTGGTGAAAACTTGATGGACTCTCGCTGTAGCCGCTGGTCAGCGGCTTCGCGGGTCGAGAGCGTCGCGGAGACCGTCGCCGAGCAGGTTGAACGCCAGCACGGTCACGAAGATGGCGAGGCCGGGCACGATCATGTACTGCGGATCGACCTGGTAGAAGTCGACGGCCTGGTTGAGCATGCCGCCCCACGACGCCTGCGGGGGCTGGATGCCGACGCCGAGGAAGCTCAGGCTGGCCTCGAAGAGGATGTTGGTCGGGATGAGCAGCGTCGAGTAGACGATGATCGGGCCGACCAGGTTCGGGAGGAGCTCCCGGAACAGGATGTACGGGCCCTTGGCCCCCATGCCGCGGGAGGCGTCCACGAACTCCCGCTCGCGCAGGGCCAGCGTCTGGCCGCGGACGATGCGGCCCAGGTAGGGCCAGTTGAAGAAGCCGATGACGAAGATCAGCACGCTGATGTGCAGCGGCAGGCCCTCCAGGCCGAAGGCGCCGCCCTGCAGCGTGGCCGAGATGGCGATGGCGAACAGCAGCAGCGGGAAGGCGAGGAAGGTGTCCATCAGCCGGCTGATGACGGTGTCGACCCGGCCGCCGTAGTAGCCGGCGACGACGCCGAGGACCGCGCCGATCGTGTTGGACAGGATCGTCGCGCCGAAGGCGACGACCAGGGAGACCCAGGAACCCTCGAGGATGCGGGTGGCGATGTCGCGGCCGAACTTCGGCTCCACACCAAGCGGGTGGTCCCAACTCATGCCACCCCAGGCGCCCTTGGGCAGCGAGGTGTTGGGGTCGATCAGGTCCTGGTGGAAGGCGTTGGGGTCCAGACCGAACAGCGCCTGGATGGGCCGGGAGAGCACCGCGACCAGGATCAGCAGGACGACGATGACACCGCCGGCGACGGCGATGCGGTCCCTCTTGAAGCGGGACCAGGCGATCTGTCCAAGGGAACGGCCCTCGATCTGCCCCTTCCCGGCGCCGATGAGCACAGCCTCCGGCTGCGCCTCGGCTGCCGCCCCGGTGGTCT
This sequence comes from Streptomyces sp. NPDC005574, assembly GCF_040605435.1. NCBI lineage: Bacteria > Bacillati > Actinomycetota > Actinomycetes > Kitasatosporales > Streptomycetaceae > Streptomyces > Streptomyces sp. NPDC005574. The sequence goes on along the minus strand of NZ_JBEXCW010000124.1, from coordinate 6,508 downwards.
CGATCGGTGCGGTCACAGTGACCTGACCCCTCTCGCCGGTGGTGACCGGCCCCATTTACCGCCGCTGTCGGCGGCTCGATCTGCTGGTACTGGTGCGTGGCGGCCGCGGTGGGTACAGCCACCGCCACACTGATCCCTCGCTGGTGTCGCTCAGAGGATCGACGGCCTCGCGCCTGAGATGCGAGTCTTCAACGGCTTCACGATCACGTGCCAGCCCTGATGGAGAAAGTATGCGCAACCGTGATGCTATCTGGGGGATTCCGTTATGCGGACAGTGGGTAACGGGGGCCGGACATGTGCCAGTTGGGGCAACTGGGACAGAAGGGTACGTTCCACCCTCATCTACGCGCGGAGAACTGTGTGTGAGGCTCCGGTCACCGAACTCCGGACGCGACGCCCGTCCGATTCCGGATCAGTATCCGCCCTGGGCCGGCGGATAGCCGTAGCCGGCCGCCTGGGCCGGAGCCGCGTGCGCCTCCCGGTCGTAGAACGGCCGGGCGCTGGCCCGCATCCACATCGCGACCGGGTCGTACTCGTCGGACATGGCCACCGTCGACACCGGCAGTCCGTCCGGGACGGCGCCGATGGACTGCTGCATCATCGCCCGCACCGAGTCCACCGCGGGCGGACTGGTGTCGTACACGTCCAGACCGATGGCCAGATACGGCGCCCCCAGCGCGGGCTGCACCCAGGCGCGCCGCAACGCGCGGACGGCCGGGGTGCGGTGGGCGTTCTGTGCGAGCAGGGCGTAGAACTGCGGGATCTCGATGCCCGGTTCGGACAGCCTGAGCGGTCCGGCGGGCTGGCGCTCCAGGCCGGTCGTGATCCGCCGCAGGTCCAGCCAGGGGATGCCGAGCCCGCCGCCGGGGGCGTGCGGGTTCAGCCAGAGTCCGTAGTGGTCGGGGTAGAGGGTGCGGGCCACGTCCAGGGCGTCGACGACTTCATACGACCGGTTCCAGCCGCTGGCCGAGAGCTCCTGGGCGGAGGTGACGCAGGGGGCGTAGCCGTGGCCGTCGACCTCCATGTTCCCGTACTGGGCGTCGGGCGACCCGGCCTGGCCATGCCACAGGAGCATCCAGACCTGGCCGGAGGAAGGGGTCGCGAGGGCGCGGAGCAGCGCCTCGTAGGCGTCGTAACGCCCGGGCGTCACTTGGCGCAGCATGTGCTCGACCTGCCCGGCCGCGGCGGTGCCGCTCGCGCTCACCTGTTACCGCCCCTTCGGAAGACTCCGGATATCAAACCAGCTTAGGCGGCCCGGCCGACAGCGACCGCCCTGGAGCACACGGTTCATCGCCCTCCCGTGGCCGCGGACGCCCGGCCCGAAGGCTAGTGCCGTGACCGGAAGGGTTTGCCGGGAAGTTCGCGGCGTCCGGTGCGGTGCATCGCGAGGCGGAGCATCGCCCGCGTACTGGATGTACTCGGGTGATGCGACAACGCGGCGAAGTGCCGGGCGTCGCGAGCCGGTGAACCTCTCCGGTCACGGCACTAGGGACCGTACTGGTAGAAGGGGCGGACCTGTCCGCGCAGCCACTCGGCGACCGGGTCCTGGGTCACGTCCATCAGCACCAGGTTCACCGGCCAGGGCACCGGGACCCGCGCCAGGGCGCGGCCCAGCGCCTCGGTCGGCGCGGTGCTCAAGTCGCCCTCCCACTGGGAGAGTTCGACGCCGACGAACATCACCGGGTCGGCCGTCTCGATGGCGGCGAGGCAGCGGCGGGCGGTGCGGACGACGCCGGTGGCGGCGAACTCCCCCGACGCGGCGGCCAGGAAGTCCACCGGGTCGTCCTGCCAGTCGGGTTCGAAGAGCCGGACCCGGCCGCCACTAGCCGGGCCGTCCAGCGGGGTCCGTCCCACCCGGCACAGTTCGGCCACCGCCGACGGCGGAAGCGGCACGCCGACCATGCCGTCCGGGTTGACCGCGATGCCCACCTGCGGCGGCAGACCGCGCGCGAACTCCACGGCGGGCGCGATGGCGTACGCCAGGTGCGAGCCGGTGACCAGCCGGAACTGCTCCTCGGAGCTGAAGACCGGCACGTACGTCTGGCCCTCGATCTCCAGTGTGGGCAGGTCGAGGGGGCCGCTGCGGGGACCACCGCCGGCGGGCAGCGGCACCCAGACGAAGCTGCGGCCGAGCACCTCGATGATCCGCCCCCCGGCGGCGGGCATGCCGAGGGCGGCGGAGAGCACCTCCTCCAGCTCGTTGCCGGGCCATCCGCCGTGCGGATGGGGGTGCGCCTGCGCCGGGAAGTTCGCGGGAAAGTCCGCCGGGAAGTCCATCTGTGTCTGACCGCCTGCCGAGAACCACGGGTATGGCTGGAAAGGCTATCGGGTGGCGCCCCTCGCCGGGTCAGCCGGTGAAACCGATCCGGCCGAGCACGTCCACCGCGTCGCGGTCCAGCAGGACCGCCGAACCGCAGCCGTCGGGCAGGTCGCCCCGCTCCGCCGAGCGCAGCAGCCGGCCGGCCGCCGTGCGGTGGCGCAGGAAGGCGTAGCGGGAGACGCCCCGGCCGCGGTCGCGCTGGCCGGCCAGCGCGGTGTCGGGTGCGACGTCGAGCAGCAGCAGGTGCAGGGTGCCGCCCCGGCGGCGGGCCGCGCGCGCCAGCCAGTCGCGCACCCACGCCTGCGTGCCGCAGTCGTGCACGACGACGCCCTCGCCGGTGCGCAGGGCGCGGCGCAGCCCCGCGTAGTGGGCCAGCCGCACGAGCGGCCGGTAGACGGCGTACGGCAGCAGGCGCGGCGCCCGGGCGTCCCAGCGGTCGCGGGTGTCCTGGGAGTCGACGCGCAGGCCGCGCACGGTGCGCCGCATGAGCGTGGACTTGCCGCTGCCGGGCAGCCCGGTGATCACGACGAGGTCGCGGGGCCCGAAGAGGAGGGCGTGCGGACTGTGGCCGCCGCGTTCGCGCAGGTCGCGCAGGACGGGTGCCGGGCGTGCCCCGCACGCCTCGCGGGCCGGGGCCGAAGGCTGCTCGGGCAGCGCGACGGCCGAGGTCGCGGCGTACGCAGTGGTCCTCTTCACCGTGACAGTCCTCCCCTTGGGGTGGGCACGAGTACCCTCCCCGCCAAGTGTAAAGAGAAGGCAATGCGCGGTGTCTCGCGTTTTCGTGCGCTTCCTGCCACAAGCCGGTTACAGAGGTGGCCTGCCACGTTCGGGCGAGCCGTGCAATGATGGCCGCGCCAACTGCATACCGGCCGCTTGAATCCGCGCGGGAGAGTCCTCGGCAGCACGTCGCCGGGGCGCCGAAGGAGCAAGTCCCTCCCTTGAATCTCTCAGGCCCCGTTACCGCGCGGGCGAGGCACATCTGAAAAGCGGGCCGCTGCGACAGTGGCTCCACCCAAGGTGCAACCCATGACGCCCGTTCCGCGGGTCATGGCGAACCTCTCAGGTTCCGATGACAGATGGGGAGGAACGACCTCGCCGTCATGCCCTGGGAGACGACCGACCGATGAGCAGTACCGCACCCCGTCACACCGCGCTCGACGCCCTGCACCGTTCGCTGGGCGCGACGATGACCGACTTCGCCGGCTGGGACATGCCGCTGCGCTACGGCTCCGAGCGCGACGAGCACAACGCCGTACGCACCCGGGCTGGTCTCTTCGACCTCTCGCACATGGGTGAGATCACCGTCACCGGCCCGCAGGCCGTCGCCCTGCTGGACTTCGCCCTGGTCGGCAACATGGGCACGATCGGCGTGGGCCGCGCCCGCTACACCATGATCTGCCGGCCGGACGGCGGCATCCTCGACGACCTGATCGTGTACCGGCTCCAGGAGTCGCGGTACATGGTCGTCGCCAACGCCTCCAACGCCCAGGTGGTGCTGGACGCGCTGGTGGAGCGGGCCGCGGGCTTCGACGCCGAGGTGCGCGACGACCGCGACGGCTACGCGCTGCTCGCCGTGCAGGGCCCCGAGTCCCCCGGCATCCTGAAGTCGCTCACCGACGCCGACCTGGACGGCCTGAAGTACTACGCGGGCCTGCCCGGCACCGTCGCAGGTGTCCCCGCGCTGATCGCGCGCACCGGGTACACCGGTGAGGACGGCTTCGAGCTGTTCGTGAAGCCGGAGCACGCCGTCGAGCTGTGGCAGGCGCTGACCAAGGCCGGCGAGAGCGCCGGTCTGGTGCCCTGCGGCCTGTCCTGCCGGGACACGCTGCGCCTGGAGGCCGGCATGCCGCTGTACGGGCACGAGCTGTCGACCTCGCTCACCCCCTTCGACGCCGGGCTCGGCCGCGTGGTCAAGTTCGAGAAGGAGGGCGACTTCGTGGGGCGTGAGGCGCTGCGCGAGGCCGCCGACCGCTCGGCCGGAACCCCGCCGCGCGTCCTGGTCGGCCTGGTCGCCGAGGGCCGCCGTGTCCCGCGCGCCGGGTTCCCCGTGGTCGCCGGCGGCGAGGTGATCGGCGAGGTCACCTCCGGCGCCCCCTCCCCCACGCTCGGCCGGCCGATCGCGATGGCCTACGTCGACGCGGCGCACGCCCGCCCGGGTTCGCCCGGCGTCGGCGTGGACATCCGGGGCACCCACGAGCCCTACGAGGTCGTGGCTCTGCCGTTCTACAAGCGGCAGAAGTGACACTGTCGTCCTCGGCACGGCCGTCACCGTCCCGGCCGTGACCGTCGCGGCCGCCATCCGCACGGCCGCCGTCGTCCGCACGTGATGTCGGGCACATCGTGCCTGCCCACGCGCGTTCACACCCCCTCCCATTCACCAGCACTCCCCCGCGTACAGGAGAATTCAGGCCATGAGCAACCCCCAGCAGCTGCGGTACAGCAAGGAGCACGAGTGGCTGTCGGCCGCCGCGGACGGCGTCGCGACGGTCGGCATCACCGAGCACGCGGCCAACGCGCTCGGCGACGTGGTCTTCGTCCAGCTTCCGGACGCCGGTGCCACCGTGACCGCGGGCGAGACCATCGGTGAGCTGGAGTCGACCAAGTCGGTCAGCGACCTGTACTCCCCGGTCTCCGGCGAGGTCACCGAGGTCAACGAGGACGTCGTCAACGACCCGTCGCTGGTGAACTCCGCCCCCTTCGAGGGCGGGTGGCTGTTCAAGGTACGCGTGACGGACGAGCCGGCCGACCTGCTCTCCGCCGACGAGTACACCGCCTTTTCCGCCGGCTGAGGAGTCGTAGCCCCATGTCCGATCACACGTCGCACCTGAACACGCCCCTGCACGAGCTCGACCCGGAGATCGCCGCCGCGGTCGACGCCGAGCTGCGGCGCCAGCAGTCCACGCTCGAGATGATCGCCTCGGAGAACTTCGCCCCGGTGGCGGTCATGGAGGCGCAGGGCTCGGTCCTCACCAACAAGTACGCCGAGGGCTACCCGGGACGCCGCTACTACGGCGGCTGCGAGCACGTCGACGTCGCCGAGCAGATCGCGATCGACCGGGTCAAGGAGCTGTTCGGCGCCGAGTACGCCAACGTGCAGCCGCACTCGGGCGCCTCCGCCAACCAGGCCGCCCTGTTCGCGCTGGCCCAGCCCGGCGACACCATCCTCGGCCTGGACCTGGCGCACGGCGGCCACCTGACCCACGGGATGCGGCTGAACTTCTCCGGCAAGCAGTTCAACGTGGTCGCCTACCACGTGGAGGGCTCCGGCCTGGTCGACATGGCCGAGGTCGAGCAGCTCGCCAAGGAGCACCGGCCGAAGGTGATCATCGCCGGCTGGTCGGCGTACCCCCGGCAGCTGGACTTCGCGGAGTTCCGCCGGATCGCTGACGAGGTCGGCGCCTACCTGTGGGTCGACATGGCGCACTTCGCGGGCCTGGTCGCGGCCGGTCTCCACCCGAACCCGGTGGAGTACGCGGACGTGGTCACCTCCACCACCCACAAGACCCTGGGCGGTCCGCGCGGCGGCATCATCCTGGCGAAGCAGGACTTCGCCAAGAAGCTCAACTCGTCGGTCTTCCCGGGCTTCCAGGGCGGTCCCCTGGAGCACGTGATCGCGGCGAAGGCGGTGTCCTTCAAGGTCGCGGCGAGCGAGGAGTTCAAGGAGCGCCAGCGGCGTACGGTGGAGGGCGCGCGGCTGCTGGCCGAGCGCCTGACGGCTCCGGACGCCCGCGCCGCGGGCGTGAACGTGCTATCCGGCGGCACCGACGTGCACCTGATCCTGGTCGACCTGCGCGAGTCCGAGCTGGACGGCCGGCAGGCCGAGGACCGCCTCCACGAGGTCGGCATCACGGTCAACCGCAACGCCGTCCCGAACGACCCACGGCCGCCGATGGTCACCTCCGGTCTGCGCATCGGCACGCCGGCCCTCGCCACCCGCGGCTTCACGGCCGAGGACTTCGCGGAGGTCGCGGACGTGATCGCGGAGACGCTCAAGGCGCCCGCCTCCTTCGGGGAGACCGAGGTCACGGCCCTCCGGGCCAGGGTCACGGCCCTGGCCGAGAAGCACCCGCTGTACCCGACCCTGGGCAGCTAATGCCGTGACCGGAAAGGTTCACCGGCTCGCGACGCCCGGCACGGCACTTCGCCGCGTTGTCGCATCACCCGAGTACATCCAGTACGCGGGCGATG